>JACZSI010000092.1 GCA_022574265.1 Chloroflexota bacterium
CCTGAGCCTATGGGGAACGCGATGGCGCCAGAAGACTCGGAAGCTAGCCGCGTACTGGTGATCGCTGCCGTGATGGCCGCTTGCCAGGGCCGCCCGTCGGAGAACGCTCCGATTCATCTGAATCTGAACATGGAAAGCGACTACCTGCGGCAGTTAGCCGTCGTCGTCAAACCCACCGGCCGCCTCGCCGTCATCGAAAAAGTCCCGGCCATCGCCACGCAGGGCAAAGCCCACGGCACACCGCCCCACCGGCTGATCCGCCAGGCCGAAGAGGACCTGAGCACGATCGAACTCAAACCAGTCCTGCGTTCCGAGCAGACGCTACGCGTTTGGGGCTTGGCGACGGCGGCAATCCTAGGACTCTTGGGAACGGCTCTCCTTTGGCCTGAGAGCTTTGGAATTTGGACCGCTCGGCTTGTCGGTCTCAGCTACGACTATCCGCGCAAGACCTTCCTGAAGATCGAGATCCCCGACGGGCAGGGCAACTATCGCCTCCAGGTGCCCAAGGACAAAGACGCCCCGATCCAGGTGCGATTGGCCAGAGCTTCCGAACTACCTGTCGTCGTCAAGGTCAAAGGGACGATGCCGCCCTTCGTCGAACTGGCTGTCGCCGCACATGGGCCGCAGAAGAACTCCGGCGCTGGCAGCACAGAGCAGCGGGTGGTGATGGGAAGACGTGGAACACAGCGCTTTCGGCATCGCTTCCGCAGGACGCTGCAGTCGTTCAAGTTCCAGGCGATCGGCGGTGATGACCCGGGAACACGCTGGGTGCATGTCGAAATCCTCTCCCCCCCCACGGCACTGGACCTGCGAGTCGCCATCGAGCCACCGGCTTACACCGGCCTGCCCCTGATCAAGCGCATGGTGGAGCTCGCGGCTGCCGGGGATATGGCGGCCGCCCAAGCCGAGCACGAGCGGCTGCTGCCGCTGTTCACGGGGCTGTTCGTGATCACGAGCCCGATCCCGGTGAAGTACTGCCTGAACCGCGCCGGGTTCGACGCCGGTGGGCTGCGCCTGCCGCTGGTGGAAGCCGACCCGAAGACCGCGGCCTTCCTCGACGAGCTGCTCGCGGGTTACGAGATCGACCTGCCGACGTCCGTTACGGCCTAGCGCCCGCCGCTGCGGTCGTACTGCGTGCCGCGGCCGCCCGAGCCGCCGCCGCTGTCGCGCCGCGGGCCGCGGTCGTTGTCGCGCCGCGGGGGCCGGTCGGCGCTGCGGCCGCCGTGCTCCGCCAGGTCCGCGGCCGACCAGTCCTCGAGGATGGCGCGCCGGGACACGTTCACACGGCCCATGCGGTCGATCTCCGTCACCATCACCTCGAGCTCGTCGCCGATCTTGACGACGGCCTCGACGCTCTCCACGCGGGTTGTGTCGAGCTCGCTGATGTGCACCAGGCCGTCCTTGCCGGGCACCAGCTCGACGAAGGCGCCGAATCCCATGATCCGCGTCACCTTCCCCGTGTAGCGCTGCCCGACCTCGATCTCCTTGGTGAGCGCCTCGACCTGGCGGATGGCTTCCGCGGCCGCCTCGCCGTCCGTGGCGCCGATCGTCACCGAGCCGTCGTTGTCGACGTCGATGGTCGCCCCCGTCGCCTCGATGATGGCGCGGATGGTCTTGCCGCCGGGGCCGATGACCGCGCCGATCTTGTCGACGGGGATCATGATGCGGGTCATGCGGGGGGCGTAGGCGTTGAGCTCGGAGCGCGGCTCCGCCAGGACGCTCAGCATGTGGTCGAGGATGAACAGCCGGCCCTCCTTCGCCTGGGCGAACGCCTGGGCGAAGACCTCGTGGGCGATGCCTGACGTCTTGATGTCCATCTGGAGCGCCGTGATGCCGTCCCTGGTGCCAGCCACTTTGAAGTCCATGTCGCCGAAGAAGTCCTCGACGCCCTGGATGTCCGTCAGCACCTTGAAGACGCCGTCGTCGTCGGTGACGAGGCCCATCGCGACGCCGGAGACCGGCGACTTGATCGGCACGCCGGCGTCCATGAGCGAGAGCGTGCTGCCGCAGACGCTCCCCATCGACGTGCTGCCGTTCGACGCCAGCGCCTCGGAGACGACGCGGATGGCGTAGGGGAACTCGGACTCGTCGGGGATCACCGGGAGCAGCGCCCGCTCGGCGAGCGCGCCGTGGCCGATCTCGCGGCGGCCCGTGCCCATGCGGCGGGTCTCGCCCGTGGAGTACGGCGGGAAGTTGTAGTGGTGCATGTAGCGCTTCGTGTCCTCGGGGTTGAGGTTGTCGAGGCGCTGCTCGAGCGTGAGCGAGCCGAGCGTCGCGACCGTCAGGATCTGCGTCTCGCCGCGCTGGAAGAGCGCCGAGCCGTGCGTGCGCGGCAGCACGCCGACCTGCGTGGACAGCGGCCGCACCTCCGTCAGCTTCCGGCCGTCGGGGCGCTTGTCCTCGTACAGGATCTTCTCGCGGACCGTCTTCTTGAGCGTGCCGTCGAAGGCCTTGGCGACTTGCTTGGCGTCGTAGTCGGCCTTGAGGTGCTCGACGGTCGCGTGCTCGGCCTCCTTGATCGCGGCGGCGCTCTCACCGCGGCCCTCGCCCCGGTCCACCAGGGCGGCGATCTTCTCCTTCGCGAACTCATCGACGGCGGCCTGGAGCGCCTCGTCGATGGGCGGGTACGTCTCGACGTCCGCCTTCTTCACGTCCATGCTCGCGACCATCTTCTCCTGCATCTCCACGATGCGGACGTTGTTCTCCTGGCCAAGGCGCAGCGCCTCGAGCAGGACCTCCTCGCTGACCTCCTTCGCGCCGGCCTCGATCATGATGACCGCGTCGCGGCTGCCGGCGACCGTGAGGTCGAGCGTGCCGTTGGCCAGCTCCTCCCACGTCGGGTTGATCACGTGCTGGCCGTCGACGTAGCCCACGCGCGTGGCGGCGACGGGGCCGTTGAAGGGGATGCGGGAGACGGACAGCGCGGCGGACGCGCCGATGATCGTCATGATGTCAGGCTGGTTGACCTGGTCCACCGAGAGGATGGTCGAGATGACCTGCACCTCATTGCGCATCCCCTTGGGGAAGCGGGGGCGCAGGGGGCGGTCGGTCAGCCGCGCGGCGAGCGTCGCCTCGGTGGTCGGGCGGCCCTCCCGCCGGAAGAAGCTTCCGGGGATGCGGCCGATGGCGTACATCCGCTCCTCGTACTCGATCGTCAGCGGGAAGAAGTCGATGCCCTCCCGCACGCCGCCCATCACGGCCGTGACCAGCACGACCGTGTCGCCGTAGCGGACGACCGCCGCGCCGTCGGCCTGCGGGGCCATCGCGCCGATCTCGATCGAGAGCGTCCGGCCCGCCACTTCCAGCTCAAACGTGTTACTCATAGCGTCGCTACTCCTCTGTTGCCATGCCGGCGAGGAGAGGCTGTCGATGGGCTGGAGCGTCTCGGGTGAAGAGAGCGCGGCACCGTGGGTGCCGCGCGGGTGGGGCTATCTTCGGAGACCGAGCTTGGCGATAACCGTCCGATAGCGCGCCGCGTCCTCGCCAACGAGGTATCGCAGCAAACGTCGCCGCTGGCCGACCAGCTTCAGCAGACCTCTACGCGTGGAATGGTCCTTGTTGTTCTCGCGGAGGTGATCGGTCAGCCCGCGTATGCGCTCCGAAAGGAGGGCCACCTGCACTTCGGTCGAGCCAGTGTCGCCCGGCTTGTGCGCGAAGTCATCTATGATTTTCTGTTTGGTGGCGCTATCCAGCATGTACCCGCGGGTCCTTCTCGTTCTTTTTCCGCTCTCTTTTGTTGCTGGTCATTATACACAGGGCCGTGGCGCCGGGGAACCGAGCGGGGGGCCTACGCTGGCGCTCAACGCAGTCGAAGGCTGCCCTGCGCCTCCGTCGCAAGGCTCGACGCGCGGGCCGAGGCCTTAGCGTGAAAGGCGGACCTTGTTGCCAATGGGAACGTCGACCTCGATAGACCCAAGGAGGGCGTCTGGCGAATACGCCACCTCCAACAGGTCCAGGGCTTCTTGGTCGCCCGCTTCTAGCATCAGCTCAACGGCCTCTTTGGCCATACTGAATGCTTCGTCCGGAGAGGCTGCGTCGGTGGCGATTCCCAGGGCGGGCACGTAGGCGACCCACGTACCCTCGGAGGGGATCAGGACAACGTTGACCTTGGCTTTGTCGCTCATAGGACGTTCCCGGCCCGCTCCTCGAAGTCTCGGCGCGTGATGCCCGCTTTCCGGAGTATCGAGCTCATCGTGCCGGACGGCATCTGCTTGCGGTCTTTTGGCACGGGGACTACATGGCCCGGCCCGTCCATAATAGCATGACGGGCGTCTCGCACGAGGCGGAAACCGAACGACTCCAGCACCTTGATGACCTCTTCCGTTGAATACCGCCTGGGCATGCGGGCCGTCCTCGTTTCCACCACCGGGGGAGCCCGGATCTTACAGCGAGGGGACGTTATCGCGCTTCCCGGCTAGCCCATGTGATCACACGTTGTATGGTTCCCGCGCGCCCGCCTGAGGAGGTCCCCTTGAAGATCACGCGCGTCGAAGCCACCACCCACAACGTCCCCGTGCCCGTCCCGCTGCTGGACGCGCCCGTCATGCGCTCCTTCGTGCTCTGCACGCTCGAGACGGACGACGGCACCACGGGCTACGGCATCACCGGGCCCATCCAGCGCCACGCCGTGCGCGAGCTCATCAACCGGGAGCTCGCCCCGCTCGTCCTCGGCGCCGACCCGTTCGAGACCGAGCGCATCGGCCACCGCCTCGCCGTCGAGCTGAACCCGCGCGCGCAGACCGGAGCATTCAGCTCCGCGATGAGCGCGCTTGACATCGCGCTCTGGGACATCAAGGGCAAGGCCACGGGCCAGCCGGTGTGGCGGCTCGCCGGCGGCGCGCAGAGCCGCGTGCCCGCCTACATCACCTTCGGCCTGCCCGAGTACACGCTCGAGCAGCTCGTGCAGGTCGCCAAGGACTTCGTCGCCGCGGGCGAGGACAAGCTCAAGATGGTCGTGGGCGTTGCCGGCGACCACCAGGGGTGGCAGGAGGACGCACGGCGCGTGCAGGCGGTGCGCGAGGCCATCGGCGAGGGCGTTCAACTCTCGGTCGACGCGAACTACATGCTCCAGTTCAACAACGCGCTGAAGCTGTGCAAGGCCATCGAGCCCTACGACATCGCCTGGTTCGAGGAGCCGCTGTGGGGGAACGACGCACCGCTGCTGCACGACCTGCGGATGCGCACGAGCATCCCCATCTCCGGCGGCCAGAACGAGGGGAGCCTCGCCCGCCACCGGGAGCTGCTGGTCCACGGCGCCGTCGACATCCTCCAGCCCAACGTCGTCTACTGCGGCGGCTTCACCGAGGGGCTCAAGATCGCGGGCATGGCGCAGGCCTTCAACGTTCCCATCGCCAACGGCGGCGGTTGGCCACAGCACAACATGCACCTGCAGGCCGCGGTGCCGCACGGCTGGCGCGTCGAGTACCACTACGTGATGTGGAAGGCGATCGAGATGACGTTCGACGGCACCGTCGGCCCGGAGCGCGGATGGGTGACGATGCCGGAGCGGCCGGGCCTGGGTCTCGAGCCGAAGCTCGACGCACTGGCGGAGTGGAAGCAGTAGACGCGGAAGTGGGGGCTGCGATACAGCCCCCACTTCCCAAGACAGGCCCGGCCCCGTGGCGTCGCGTGCTAGACCGCGGCCTCTCCGCGCTCGCCGGTGCGCACCCGCACCGCGTCCTCGACGGCCGTCACGAATATCTTGCCGTCGCCGATGTCGCCCTCTCCGGGGCCTCGGGCCGACTCCAGGATGGCGTCGACGATCTTGTCCTTCATGTCGTCGGGGACCACGGTGCGGATGACCGTCTTCGCCACCGACGACCGGGTCGCCGTCCCCGTCCCTCGGCCGACGGACACCTCGACGCCCCGCTGCCGGCCCTGGCCGGTGATGTTGTAGTAGTAGAAGCCAGGACAGCCCGCGTCCTCCATCGCCTTCGTGACCTGGCCCACGCGCTCCGGCCTGACGATCGCCTCGATGCTGATCATGTTCGGCTCCCTTCCTCGTCGTCCCACACCGTTCCTAGCGGCAATGCGACGGGATAACTATACGTCGCTCCCTCAGTCGGCCCCATCGCTCACGAACGCACGCTCGCCGTGCGCCGCGAGGTCCAAGCCCAGGTCCTCGTCGTGCTCCGTTGCACGCAACCCCAGGCCTGGGATCACATCGAGCACCTTGAGGATGATGAGCGTCCCCACGAACGAGTAGCCCATGGTGGCTACCACGGCGATGAGCTGCGTCAACATCTGGCCGGCGTTGCCCTCGATGAGACCCTTCGTCCCTCCGATGGCGGCCACCGCGAAGATACCGGTGGCGAGCGCACCCCAGATGCCGCCGATGCCGTGCACCGCGAACACGGCGAGCGCGTCGTCGAGCTTGGTTCTTGCCATGAGCAAAAAGGCGACGTAGCAGAAGACCCCGGCGCCGAACCCGATGGCCAGCGCGCCCATCACCCCGACGTACCCGGAGGCGGGCGTGATGGCGACCAGCCCGGCCACGGCACCGGTCGCAACGCCGACGGCGCTCATGCGCCCTTTGTTCTGGATCAGCGACAGCACGCCCCACGTGAGCGCCGCTGCTGCAGCCGCGGTGTTCGTCACGAGGAAGGCGTTTACGGCGAGGCCGTCGGCCGCAAGGCCGGAGCCGGCGTTGAAGCCGAACCACCCGAACCACAGGATCGCCGCACCGATGACGACGTACGGCACGTTGCCAGGCACCCCGCCAGGATCGCGCCGCTTGCCGAGCAAGAGGGCGGCGGCGACGGCGGCGACGCCGGCGTTGATGTGCACGACGGTGCCGCCGGCGAAGTCGAGCGCGCCTTCCTTGAACAACCAGCCCTCGGGCGCCCACACCCAGTGGGCGATGGGGGCGTAGATGACCGTGACCCAGATCACCAGGAACACGAGGTACGTCGTGAACTTGAACCGCTCCACGACCGCGCCGGTGATCAGCGCGGGCGTGATGATGGCGAACATCATCTGGAAGATGACCACCAGCAGCTCGGGGATCTCGCCCCCGTCGTCGAGCTCGATTCCGCTCAGTCCGAGGAGCGACAGGTCCCCGACCAGGGCGTTCCCAGGGCCGA
>JACZSI010000093.1 GCA_022574265.1 Chloroflexota bacterium
CGATGTCGAAGGCGACCACGCGGTGGCCCTGCTCGACGGCATGGCGGACGGCGAAGGAGCCTGCGAGGCCGCAGCCTCCGGTGACGAGGATGTTCACGGCGGCACCTCCGGTGGGGCGTGTGGCGAGCGGGATAGCACCGGCCGTCTGGGATGTCAATGGCGGCACGATTGACGGGGGCTTTCCCGCACCCGTGACCTCGTCGCCGCACAGCCCTTTCGACCATCCCCCCGTCCCCCTTCCTGGCCAGGAAGGGGGTGAAGAAGAGAGATACGGGGGACACCCCCGTGCCCCCGGCAGAGGGGCGCAGCCCCTCTGCACTCCCTGTCATGTGCGTCTCCTAGGGGCGTACCTCGTATTCGCGGACCATGGGCCCGGTGCTCTCGCCGGGCGCGAAGTTCGCCCACGTTTCGGTGGAGGCGACGACCCGGTTCCTCAGCACGCCGATCCCCTCGATCTCCAGCTCGATCTCGTCGCCGTCGTGCAGCTCCTTGTCGCCGGCGAACGTCCCGAGCGAGATGATGTCCCCGGCCTCCATCGGCGTGTAGTCGGAGCAGTATGCCAGGACCTCGTATGCGTCGAAGATCATGTTGGCCGTGTTCCCGCTCCGGCGCGTGGTGCCGTTGACGCGGACCTCCATCGCGAGGTTGTGGGGGTCCGGCAGCTCCTTCTTCGTCACGACCCACGGGCCCATGGGGCAGAAGGTCCCGAAGTTCTTGGCGTAGGCGTAGGGCTGGCCCATCCGGGCGCGCTCGCGCTGCCGGTTGCGCGCAGAGACGTCGTTGCAGATCGTGTAGCCGAAGATGGCGTCGATCGCCTCCGACGGACGGATGTGCCGGCAGTCCCTGCCGACGACCAAGGCCAGCTCGAGCTCCTCGTCGACCTTCTGCGGGAACGGCGGGAGCTCGATGGCATCGCCCGTGGCGATGAGGTTGCTGGCGTATTTGCCGAACACGATCGGCTCGGCGTGGAACTCCAGGTCCATCTCGTCGATGTGCGACTGAAAGTTCAGCGCCAGCGCGAGGATCTTCCCCGGGCGCAGGACGGGCGGCAGCCAGTGCACGTCGGCGACGACGTGGGGGGCCAGCGAGCCCGCGCTCCTGAGCTGCGCGATGCCGTCCTCGCCGATGGCGTCGATGTCCACGCCCGACTGGATGATCGACAGCAGCGAGTCGGCGGGTGCGTCCGGGTGCGTCTCGGCGAGGACGGCGGTCAGGTCGACGACGCCCTCGGCCACGCTCGCGCCCACGCGGGGCTCCGCGGTCCTATCGCTCTCGCGGTGGAACGTCAGCAGCTTCACGTGATCCCTCCGTTCACGCTTCCCCCAGGAACCGCTGGGCGTTGTCCCACATGAGCTTCTTCATCGAGGCCGGCGGGATGCTCTTCCAGCCCGTGACCCGCGTCGGGGAGTCGGGGAACTCGCACTCGGCGTGCGGGTAGTCCGAGGCGTACATCAAGATGCCGTCGCCCAGGAAGTCCATGACCATCTTGATCATGTCCTCGTCCTCGACCATCTCGATGCTGGCGAAGAACTGCCCTCCCGTCACGTAGTCGGTGATCTTGCGCTTGAGGTCGGCGGTGAAGCCGACGTAGTGCACCTGGTCCTCCATCCGCCGCACCCAGAAGGGGAGCCAGCCGACGCCCGACTCCAGGATGCCGAGCCGGAGGTTGGGGTAGCGGTCCAGGATGCCGCCGCCGATGAACGAGGCCATGAACTTCATGGCGCCCCACGGGTGCGAGCAGAGGCGCGCCAGGTAGCGGTTGTCGTCCATGTCCCGGTAGCCGGGGAAGTACGGCGGCACCCACGTCATGCTGTGGTGGATGATGGCGAGGTTCTTGTCGGCCGCCGCCTTCCAGAAGGGCTCGAGCTGCGGGTGGTCGAGCGGCTGGCCGGGGCCGGGGTACGGCCAGACGCCGGCGGCCCACGGCTTGTCGCCCCACTTCTGGATCTCGGCGACGGACTCCTCGATGGCGGTGCCCGAGACGACGAGGTGCGCCTTGAACCGGTCGGGGTGCGCGCTGCAGTAGTCGTCGACGAACCGGTGGTAGGCGCGGATCAGCCCCATCTCGAGTGCGGGGTCGCCCAGGGTCGAGACGCCGATGCCGACGTCCGGCACCATCATGTGGACGTCCGTGCCCTCCTCGTCCATGTCGGCGATCCTGGCGTCGGCCGCGTCGTCGATCACGCCGACGGCCGGGAGCTTCTTGCCGGAGAATTGCCCCCAGTGCAACCGCTGGTGCGTGTCCTTGTCCTCGCGCGGCTCCGCCTCGCCGAGGGGACGCCGGTAGCCGGTGAGGCCGAGGGCGTAGTGGTGGCGCTCGGGGTCCTCCCGCGGCGTGGTGGTCTGGTCCGAGCGGGCGCCGACCTTGTAGGGTTCGAGCTCCGGCAGGCGCGCGCGGAACTCCTTGTCGAAGTAGGGCTCGAGCGATTCCACGGACGGGTGGACGTGGGTGTCGGCGTCGAAAACCTTCTGACCGTTCAGCATCGGCTTCCTCCAAAGGGCCGGACGGGTGCCCGGACCGACGCCGAGTATACCGACGGCGCGCACCCGCAGGCAACGCCGCCGTTTTGACGCCCCACGGGCGCTCGGCTACCATGCGCGCTCCAGAGCTTCGCTAGGAGACGACCATGGCGCTGCCTGAGATCAGCGGCATCATCGGGGCCTGCCTCACGCCGTTCAAGGACGGCGGCGGCATCGATTTCGACGCGCTCCAACAGGAGATCGACTTCATCGTCGCCGATGCCGACGGCATCTCGATCGGCGCGGTCGAGGCTGCCGAGTACACGATGCTGTCGATCGAGGAGCGCAAGGAGCTCCTGCGCATCGGCACCGAGATGGTGGACAAGCGCGTGCCGGTGCTCGCCGGGACGTCGCACCCCTCGCCGAAGGTCGCGCTCGACATGGCCGAGTACGCTGCGACCATCGGCGCGGACTACGCGCAGGTGCTCATGCCGCTGCGGCCGTGGGGCGGGCAGCCGACGATGGCGGAGCTCATCGACTACTTCACGTTCGTGGCCTCCCAGAGCCCGCTTCCGATCGTCGCCTACCACAACCCCGGCCCCGGCGCGGACCCGAACATCGAGGTGACGATCCGCTTCAGCGAGATCCCCAACATCCAGATCTTCAAGGAGAGCTCGCGGGACATCGTCAAGATCTCGCGGCTGATCGAGGAGATCGAGCTGGCGGGGAACGCCCGCTACTTCACGACGATGCAGCCGCTGCTGATGACGCTCATCATGGGCGGCTCGGGCGCGACGATGCCGCCGCCCGGCACCCGCATCGGCGCGCACGTCGTCCGCGCGTTCCGCGAGGGCGACATGGACGAGGCGAAGCGGTGGCAGCGCGTCTATTCGCTGTTCCCCGCCAAGTGGTCCGCCTACGGATTGCCGCCGGTGATGAAGTCGGCGATGCGCCACTTCGGCATCGACCTGGGCGACCCGTCGCCGCCGTACAAACCGGTGACGCCGCGCGACCATGCGCAGATCGGGCAGTTCTTCCGCCAGGTTGGACTGCTGGGGCCGGAGGGAGCACAGGCGCGCTTCTCCGACGTCGTCGCGAACCTCGACAGCGAAGACACGTTCCTGCGGTGAGTCCTCTCGTGCGCATCGGGCTGGTCGTCGGTCTCGTGCTGGCGACGAAGCGGGGCCGCGAGTGGGCCGCGGAGCTGGCCAGGGACGCCTCGGACCTGGCGCTTGCCGCGTTCCTGCGGCTGACGTCGGGCTTCGGCAGCGAGCTGACCGGATCCGGAGCCGACGAGCAGGCGGCGTGGCGCGAGCGGCGGGCGAGGGACGTCCGCGAGCGGCGCTCGCCCGGCGGGCCGTCGTGAACGGCGCACGCCAGCGAATCGTGGTCCTTGGCGGCGGCAGCGGCGGCGTCGTGGCCGCGACGCGCCTCGGCCGCGCGCTCGGCGCCGAGCACGAGGTGACGCTCGTGGACCGGCGGTCGGAGCACGTCTACATGCCCGCGTTCATGTTCCTGATGGTCGGCCAGCGCCGGCCGAGCGACATCCAGCGGAAGCTCAAGCGGCTCGAGCGGCGCAACGTGAGCGTCGTGCAGGCGGAGATCACCGGCATCGACGTCAAGGCGCAGCAGGTCGTGCTTGACGATGGGACGCTGCCCTACGACCACCTCATCATCTCGCTCGGGCTGCGGACGGCGCCCGAGCTGGTGCCGGGCTCGGCCGAGGGGGCGTACCACGCTTGGGAGCTCGACGCGGCCGTCAAGACGCAGGCAGCGCTCGCCGCGTTCGATGGCGGCCGCATCCTGGTCGGCATCCCGCCGGGGCCCTACCGGTGCCCGCCGGCGCCGTTCGAGACGCAGTGGATGCTCCACGACTACTTCACGCGCCGCGGCATCCGCGACCGGGTCCAGATCGACTACTTCACGCCCAACCCAGAGCCGGTCGGCGAGGCGCACGACCCGGCCGTGTGGATGGACGCACAGAGCAGGGCGCGCGGCATCGAGCAGCACTATGACTTCACGGTGGAGTCGGTGGACCCCGAGGCCAAGGTGGTGCGGGCGCTCTACGGATACACGCTGCCCTACGACCTGCTGTTCCTGGTGCCTCGCCACGAGCCCGCGCAGGTGCTGCTGGACAGCGGCCTCGTCGACTCGCGCCTGGGCATCGGCGTCGACTACGACACGCTGGCGACGCGGTGGGACAACGTGTACGCGATCGGCGACTGCGCCGACGTGCCGGCGTCCAAGGCGGGCATCGTCGCGCATCAGGAGGCGGAGGTCGTCGCGCACAACCTGGCCGTGGCGATCACGGGTCATGGGCGGCCGGAGACGCTGCGGCTGCACACGATATGACTGCTCGCCTTCGGCGCCGGGAGCGCCACGGCGAACCGGACCGTCTACCCGGCCGGGTGGCCTCCGTTCGGCGTGGGCAAGGGCCGCGTCTGGGGGCCGTCGCCGTTGATATACCAGGCGAAGCTCGCTTTCGAGAAGTGGTGGCTCTGGCGGTACTTCTAGAGGGCGTCATTCGCGAGTGGTACGCCGTCGACGAGATGGGAGGGCGTCATGGCAACGCGGATCTGGCGAGACGAGGTCCTGCGACTGATAAGGGACGAAGCCGCCCAGCTCGTCGAGGTGCTGCCTCGGCCTGAGTACGAGGACGAGCACATCGAAGGAGCGATCAGCATCCCGCTCAAGAGCCTCGACCGAGAGGCCCACGAACGGTTGGACCGGGAACGGCCGGTCGTCGTGTACTGATGGGACGCGCTCTGAGACATGAGCCCACGGGCCGCGGCGCGGCTCGAAACACTCGGATTCGACAAGGTCTACGACTACGTGCCCGGCAAGTCGGACTGGATCGCGGCGGGACTGCCTACCGTGCGCCAGTCGCCCGGCCCGCCGACCGCCGGCATGACGCTGCGGGCCGGCGATATCGTCAGCCACCTGGGCGAGCGGCTTGGCGATGCGGCGCGAAGAGCTCGTGCGGAGGGGAAGGACGAGGTCATCGTCGTGGACGACCGGCACGTGGTGCTGGGGCGGGTCCGCGGCGCGGCCCTCGACGGGGGCCCGGCGACGCTGATCGAAGACGCGATGCGGCCGGGGCCGGCGACGGTCCGGCCGGACACGCTGCTGGAGACCATCGTCGCCAGCCTGGGGGGTGCCGGGGTCGCCAGTACGCTGGTCACGGACCCGGACGGCCGGTTCATCGGCACCGTCTATCTGGAGGACGCCCGAGGCAGGCTGGGTCAGCCCCGCGCAGACGCGGCCGGGCGCTAGCTAGCGCAGGCTCGGGAAGAGCGCCTCGAGGGCGCGCCGCAGCTGGATGCCGCTCAAGAAATCGTCGCCCACCGCGCTGCTGAGCACGGCTGGCAGCTCATCGTCCCATCTCGCCTCCGGCCCGAACAGGTAGTAGGCGTCGTAGGCAACGGTGGCCGAGCCGGCGTCCGATGCGAACCACTGTGCGGCGGCCTGCCCGCTGTCCCAGTATTCGACGATGCGATCGTCGGGCGCGAGGCTTGGGAAGGGGCTGGGCCAGGGGTCCACTCCCCCTGGACTTGGGTTCCAGACGACGTAGACCTTGAGGTCGAGCTCGGCATCCGAGTCGAGGACCTGCGTTTGGACCCAGATGGCGCGCCCGCGAGCCGCTGCAAGCTCGGGTGTCACGAGCAGTACGAGCCGGGCAGAGCCGTCGCCGCCGGCGAACGCCGCGCGCAGCACGTCCACGTCGTCGAGCACCTGCACCCTGCTCGGCTCGTGCTGCTCGACCCTCCCGTCGCCGTCGACCGAATAGCACCAGGTGGAGCTGGTGAAGCCGAGGTAGCTCCGCAGGCCGGTCTGCTGGTTGTCCCCGAAGATGTCATGCCCGGCGAGCACGTAGCCGTCCTTGTCACCCAGCGGGTCGACGCCGTCGGTATAGGGCATACCGAAGGGGTCTGTCAGCTTGTCGCTCGTCCCGGCGATGGATGTGGCGTCCGGGAAGGCGGCCATGTCCTGGGTGCCGGCGAAGCACGGGACGGTGCCCTTCGTCACGGGGTTGGGGATCGAGCTCAGGCCGGCTTGGAACATCAGCTGCGCCACCGCCTCGGACACGATCGCGAGCTCCCCCTCCGGCGTCTTGCGGGCCTGCTCCTCCGGTGTGAGCGTCGGGGTGGGTGTGGGCGTCGGCGTCGGCGTCGGGGTGGGTCTTGGCGGGCGTGGCGTCTCGGCGCCTGACTCATCGTATTGGCGCACGTAGCCGTCGGGCTCGACGGTATAGCACCAGACCGATCTGACGAAGCGTACGTAGCTGACGACGGTGCTCGGCAGGAGGTCGGCGAGGATGTCGTGGCCGAACAGGACGTAGCCGTCCTTGTCGCCCAGATCGCCCGTCCCGCTGGCGTAGACGCGCCCGGCCGGGTCGGCCGGCTTGTCCACGGTGCCGGCGGCTGAGGCGGTGTCGGGGAAGCGCGTCATGGCGGTCGTGCCCGTGGTGCACGGCGGCTCGCTGGCCGTGACCGGGTTGGGGATGATGCTCAGGCCGTTGTCCGCCATGAGGGTGGCGACGGCCGCGGAGACGGCATCCAGCTCGGCGAGCTTGGGATCGACCGTTGGCGGGACGG
>JACZSI010000094.1 GCA_022574265.1 Chloroflexota bacterium
ACGTCGTGCCGCTGATCGACCGCGTGCTGCCGATGAGCGCGGCGTCGGTGCTCGATGCCTACCGGCTGCTGCGGGAGCGCGCGGTGATCGGACGGGTGGTGCTGCAGGGCACAGCCCTGCACCCATAAGGGGTAGCGCCGTGGACATCGCGGCCGCTTCATGCAGAACGCGGGATCTTTCGCTAGCCCACAGCCCCCGTTCGTGCTGAGGCTCTCGAAGTACGAACGGACGGCAGCCTGGCACTGACGATGGATCAGGCGCCAGGCCCCCCGGGGAGTGCAGAGAGCCTGCCCTGAGCCTGTCGAAGGGGGCGGCGCCCCTTTGCCGGGGGCACAGCGCTGTCCCCCGTCGCTGGTTCAATCACCCCCTTCCTGGCGAGAGCCTGCCCTGAGCTCTGTCGAAGGGAAGGGGGACGGGGGGATGGTCGAAAGGGTCGTGGGGCACCGACGCCACCGTAGCCGGGGGGCCGTGGGTGGTTATGCCCTTGCGCGTCGGAGCCGGCCGAGGAGCGGGATGCGGCGGAACGCGTCGCCTATCTCCCCCTGCTCCCACGCCACGAGCGTCAGGCTCGCGATGAAGATCGAGCTGTACGTCCCCACGATCACGCCCGTCATCAGCACGTAGAGCAGCGGGCGTATCGACGGGCCCGCGAACAGCAGCAGCGTCGTCACGACGACGAGCAGCGTGATCGAGGTGTTCAGCGAGCGCCCGACCGTCTCCCGCACGCTCAGGTTCACGAGCTCGGCGATGGCGGCGCCCGGATAGCGCGCGACGTTCTCGCGGACGCGGTCGAACACGACGATCGTGTCGTTGACGCTGTAGCCGATCGTCGCCAGCACGCCGGTGATGAACATCGCGTTGACTTCGAGGTCGACGAGCTTGCCCAGGATCGAGAAGACGCCGAGCACGATCAGGACGTCGTGGGCCAGCGCGATGACCGCCGCGGTGCCGTAGCGGAACGGCGACGGCACGCGCCGGAACGCCCACGTGACGTAGAGCAAGATGACGAACGAGGCCACGATCACGGCGACCGTTGCGTTGCGCACGTTCTCCGCGCCGATGACGCCCGAGACGAAGTCGAACGCACCGATCTTAGCGCCGCCGAGCCCGTCGAGCGCCTCACGCACGAGCGTCTCGTCGCGCGCCACCACCACGTTGCCCTCGTCGTCGCGCTCGTCGAGCGCGAGCGTGCCCAGGCGGATGAAGAAGCGGTTGTTGCCGCCGGCTTGGACGATCGCCTCGGGGTGGCCGATGCGGTCGAGCGCGGCGCTGATCTGCGCGCCTGTCACGGGCTGGTCGAAGTCGACCGTGAGAGCGGCGCCGCCGCTGAAGTCGATACCCGGCTTGAGCGCCGGCGGCCAGAACAGTGTCACCAGGGACGCCAGTACCAGGAGCCCAGAGAAGAGGAAGAACCACTTGCGGTAGCGCACGATGCCCATCAGGCGCCGCCTTCCGACGGCGCCGAGGGCGCGGGTGGCGCCGATGGTGCCGTGCCGTGCCCCGGCGTTTGGGCCGCCGCCCGGCCGGGCAGGGGCTCGGGCGTGAACAGCTGCGGCCAGCGCGCCAACGCCGTGGCCCCGACGATGGCCAGCAGATTGCGGCTGATGAAGATGGCCGTGAACATGCTCGTCAGCACGCCGATCATCAGCGAGACGGCGAAGCCGGTGACGGGTGAGTTCGCCGTGCTGGTCCCGAACAGGAACAGGATGCCGGCGATGAGCAGCGTCGATATGTTGCCGTCGCGGATCGACGTCCACGCGCGGTTGAAGCCGATCTGGATGGCGAACGGGAGCGTCCGCCCGATCCGCAGCTCCTCCTTCATGCGCTCGAAGATCAGGATGTTGGCGTCGACCGCCATGCCGAGCGACACGATGAAGCCGGCCAGCCCCGCCAGCGTGAGCGTCACCGGCAGCAGCTTGAAGATCGCGAGCACGATCGCGGTGTAGAAGATGAGCGCGACCGCGGCGACGACCCCCGACGCCCGGTAGTACGCCGCCATGAACAAGAGCACCAGCGTCAGCCCCACGAGGCCGGCCACCAGCGCGTCCTTGAGAGACTCGGCGCCCAGCGACGCCGCGACGACGCTGGACGACAGCTCGGTGATGTCGATGGGCAGCCGTCCCGACTCGATCTGGATCGCGAGGCGCCGGACCTCCTCGGGCGTGAAGTCGCCGGTGATCTGCCCGTTACCCGCGAGGATCGCCGACTGCACCGTGGCGGAGACGAGCGTCACGCCGTCGAGCACGAACGCGAGCTGGTCCGGGTGCAGCGGTGTCGTCGTCCTGGTGGTGAACAGGCGCTGGGTGAGGAGCGCGAAGTCCCCCGCGGCGTCCCGGTTGAGCTCGAAGAGGAGGACGGACCTGCCGGTGGTGGGGTCCTGGCTGGCCGACGCGCGGGCCATGTTCGAGCCGTCCAGGCCCGTCTCGCGGTCCTCGTAGCTGCCCGGCACCGAGTCGCTGCACTGCCCGGGGGCGAACCCGTCGGCGCAGATGCGCTCCATGATCTGGAGCACCGCCGTGCGCCCGATGAGCGCCTTGGCCTCCTGGATGTCCTCGACGCCCGGCAGCTGGATCAGCAGCCGGTCGGCGCCCAGCTGCTGGATGCTCGGCTCCGCCACGCCGAGCCGGTCCACGCGGCGGGTGATCGTGGCGATGAGCCCTTCCATCTGCTCCGGCGTCGGTGGGAAGTCTTCGCTGCCCGCCTGGTAGATCAGCTGCGTGCCTCCCGCCAGGTCCAGCCCCAGCTGGAGGCCCAGGATGTCGTCGCTCCCCCGCTGCAGCTCGATGAAGCCCAGGTCGAGGTTGATCTTCTGGACCAGCAGCGACGAGAAGGCCACCGTCACGATGATGACGATGGTCAGCAGCGATTTCCAGCGGAGGCGGCGTAGCAAGAGCCAGGGTCCTTTTCTTGGGTCCGGATGGGACGCGGACGGTCAGCGCGCGCGGGCGGGTGCTTCGCTACAGCTCACGCGCGGCGCCGGCGCCGACGGGCTCGCGCGCACCGTCTGTAGCGTCCTCGCCCTCGCCGTCCTCCTCCGTGCCGGCGGTGACCTCGTAGAGGTCCTCCTTGGAGCGGACGAAGTCGAGGAAGAGAACGCCGTCGAGGTGGTTGGCCTCGTGCTCAAGCGCCTGGGCGAGCAGTTCGGTCACGCCCTTGTACCGTATGGGCTTGCCGTCGAGACCGACCGCGCGCGCCCACACCTTCTCGGCACGAAGGATGCGCGCCTGCCAGCCGGGGAGGCTCAGGCAGCCCTCGGTGACCTCGCGCTCGCCCTCCCTGCGCGTGATCTCCAGGTTCACGAGCACGATGGGCTCCTCGTCGTCGGGGAGCTGGAGCACGCAGACCCGCCTGGGCACGCCGACCTGGTTCGCGGCGAGCCCCACCCCGCTGTAGTACACCATCGATTCGATGAGGTCGTCGGCGAGCTTGCGCAGCGCCGGGTCCTTCAGGTTGCGGACCTTCTTCGCCTTCTCGCGGAGCAACGGGTCGGGGATGTAGTGCATGGGCAGGACGGCCATGCACTCAGTATATCGCGTGCCCACCGCGACGTGACCGCCTGTCGGCTCGCGCTGTACCGACTCGGCGCGGCGTGGGCCCCGCCGCTGCCCTTTTCACGGGTCAAGGGCTGTGCCCTTGCTGCTAGAATCGGTGGGCCATGGCCGACTACACGACCCACCACTTCACGGCCGCCTCGCGCTACACCGTCTCGGTCGGCTACGACCGCCGGCTCTACGCGCACGACATCGAAGCGTCGATGGCGCACGCGCGGATGCTGGGCAGGCAGGGCATCGTGTCGAAGGCCGACGCGAAGGCCATCGTCGGCGGGCTCGAGGACGTGCGCCGCGAGATCGAGGCGGGCAGCTTCGTGTGGCGCGACGAGCTCGAGGACCTGCACATGAACATCGAGGCGCGGCTGCACGAGCTCATCGGCGAGCCGGCGGCGCGTCTGCACACCGCGCGCTCGCGCAACGACCAGGTGGCGACCGCCACCCGGATGTACGTCCGCAGCGCCATCGCCGAAACGGACCGGGGCCTCCGGCAGCTCCAGGACGCGCTCGTCTCGGTCGCCGAGGCCCACCGCGACGCCATCATGCCCGGCTACACGCACCTGCAGCGCGCGCAGCCGGTGCTCTTCGCGCACCACCTGCTCGCGTACTTCGAGATGTTCGACCGCGACGCCGAGCGCTTCTCGCAGGCCGCGCGCCGCGCGAGCGTCTTGCCGCTGGGCGCCGGTGCGCTCGCGGGCGTGCCGTACCCCATCGACCGCGAATGGGTCGCGGGCGAGCTGGGGTTCGACGGCGTCAGCGCGAATTCGATGGACGCCGTGGCGGACCGCGACTACATCGTCGAGTTCCTGGCCGCGGCGGCGATCTGCATGATGCACTGCTCGCGCCTCGCCGAGGAGCTGGTGCTGTGGTCGTCGGCCGAGTTCGGCTTCGTGCACCTCGGCTCCGAGTGGGTGACCGGCTCAAGCATCATGCCGCAGAAGCGCAACCCCGACTTCGCCGAGCTCGCGCGCGGCAAGACGGGGCGCGTGTACGGGAGCCTCGTCGCGCTGCTGACGGTGCTCAAGGGCTTGCCGCTCGCCTACAACCGCGACCTCCAGGAGGACAAGGAGGGTCTGTTCGACACCGTCGACACGCTCGGGGCGACGCTCGATGCCTTCCGCGGCATGCTCGGCTCGATCGAGGTGGACGAGGCGCGCATGGCGGCGGCTGCTCAAGACAGCGCGCTGCTGGCGACGGACATGGCCGACTACCTGGTCGGCAAGGGCGTCGCCTTCCGCGACGCGCACGCGGCCGTCGGCGCGCTCCACGAAGCGGCGTCCGCACGCGGCGTGGGGCTGGGCGAGCTGTCGCTCGAGGAGCTGCGGGCGCAGTCGCCGGCCTTCGAGGCGGACGTGGCCGACGTCACGGCGCGGTCGAGCCTGGCGGCGCGCGACGTCGAGGGCGGCACGGCGCCGTCGCGGGTGGCCGACGCGCTCAAGCAAGCCCGGAAGCGCCTGGAGGCTGCCGGTGGGTAGCGTCAAGCTCGCGCCGTCCATCCTCTCGGCCGACTTCGCCCGGCTTGGCGAGCAGGTGCGGGAGGCTTCCGAGGCCGGGGCAGACTACATCCACGTCGACGTCATGGACGGCCGCTTCGTGCCCAACCTGACGATCGGGCCGCTGGTCGTCGCGGCCATCCGTCCGCATACGAGCCTTCCGCTCGACGTGCACCTGATGGTGGTCGAGCCGGAGCACCTCATCCGCGACTTCGTCTCGGCCGGGGCCGACAAGGTGACGGTGCACCAGGAGGCCGTGCCTGAGCTCCGGCGTGCGGTGCACCTGATCAAGGAGCTCGGCGCCACGGCCGGCGTCGCCATCAGCCCGGACACGCCCGCCTCGACGCTCGATGAGGTCATCGCGGACCTGGACCTGGTGCTCGTGATGACGGTGAACCCCGGCTACGGCGGGCAGCCGTTCATCTCAAGCGTGCTGCCGAAGGTGCGGCGTGTGCGCGAGATGATCGAGGCAGGCGGCTTCACCGCCGAGCTCGAGGTCGACGGTGGGATCAAGAAGGACAACGTGGCGACGCTCGTGGAGGCCGGCGCCGACGTCATCGTCGCGGGCTCCGCGGTCTTCAACGACCGGAGCAGCGTCGCCGTGGCGCTCGGGGAGCTGCGGAAGGGCATCGGCGCGTAGGCGGGGCGCCGGCTTGGCGGATCTCGCGTTGCCAGATTCCGCTCACCCTGAGCTTGTCGAAGGGCGAGGTGAGGCTTGCCTGCGCCCACGTCGGTGCGCAAGAAGCGCTCGCCCGTACTTCGACAGGCTCAGCACGAGCGGGGTACCGGTACTTCGGGGAATCGTCGCAACGATGGGTCGCGCACGCCGGATCAGCGAACGCCTGTTCCCGGGCGGGAGGAGCTAGACCAGCAGCCGCTTCTGCTTGTTCTGCGCGGTGCGCAGGCAGCGCGTGCAGACCTTCATCCGCTGGCTCTTGCCGTTGATGATGAGCTTCGCGCGCTGGATGTTCGGGAAGAACCAGCGGTTGGTGTGGCGGTTGGAGTGGCTGACGTTCTTGCCAGCCCGCCTCCGGGCGCCGCATATCTCGCACATGGCCATCGTCGGTGCCTCTGCGGTGCTCACGTCGGGGGCGTGGTTGTGGCCCCGGCACCGCGCTCATAGAATGCGGGCGCCAGGCGCCCGCCGCATCCGAGTCTAGCATGGCCTGGCGGGCCGGCCAAGACGATGGTCTCAAGCAACCCCCAAACCATAGACGGCGAGCTGTTCCGGGAGCTCGTATCCGCGGGCACCCGGTGCCTGGAGGCGAACGTCGACGCGATCAACGCGCTCAACGTCTTCCCCGTCCCCGACGGCGACACCGGCATCAACATGCTGCTGACGCTCAAAGCCGCCAACGACTCGCCCGAGCTGCCGCCGCCGGGCACCGGCACGGTCGCCGAGGTCAGCCACGCGCTCGCCCGCGGTGCGCTCCTCGGCGCCCGGGGCAACAGCGGCGTCATCTTCTCCCAGTTCATGAAGGGGCTCTCGTCCGGGCTCGCCGGCCGCGACGAGTGCGATGGCCCCGGCCTCGTCGCCGCGCTGGCCGCCGCATCGACCGCCAGCTACCAGGCCGTCGGCAAGCCGGTCGAGGGCACGATGCTCACCGTCATGCGCGCGGCCGCGGAGGCGGTCGAGTCGAACGACGGCACGCCGTCCGACGTGCTGCGGGCCGCGCTGGAGGGGGCGGAGCGGGCGCTGGAGCACACGCCGGAGCAGCTGCCCATCCTGAAGGAGGCCGGCGTCGTGGACGCGGGCGGCCAGGGCGTCGTCGCATTCCTCGCCGGCGCGCTCGGCCTGCTCGACGGCACCGAGGCGGTGCTGACGATCGCGGTGCCGGAGGGTGGCCTCGCCAAGGCGGCGGCGAGCGTCACCCACGAGTTCTTGGAGCACACCGAGGATGAGCTCTACGGCTACTGCACGCAGTTCATCGTCCAGGGCGAGGGCATGGACGTGGACGCGGTGCGCGAGCAGGTC
>JACZSI010000095.1 GCA_022574265.1 Chloroflexota bacterium
GCCGACCGCGGCACGACGGAGTCCCGGCGCGACGTCTACGACGGCGACGGCATCGCCATCTACGACGACCGCTCGATCTGCGCGCACATCGGCAACTGCACGGACAACCTCGCCAGCGTGTTCAAGCTCGGCGTCGAGCCGTGGATCGACCCCACCGCTGAGCAGGCCGAGGCGATCGCTCGCCAGGTCGCGGCATGCCCCTCCGGCGCTCTCGCCTACGCGCTGGCGGGTTCCTCGGCGCCGGTGGAAACCGAGAGCGAGCCCGGGATCACGGCCGCGAAGGACGGCCCGTATTTCGTCGTGGGCCGCATACCCGTGGTCTCCGAGGACGGCACGCCGTACGAGGTCCGCGCCCGCATCGCGCTGTGCCGCTGCGGCGGCTCCCGCAACAAGCCTTTCTGCGACGGCACGCACTGGCAAAACGGCTTCCGCGCTTGACACGGCTCCTCGACGGGCTACCATCGCGCTGCGCCACCATCGCGGCCGCGGAGGATGCACGATGAGGGTAGACGCAGACGCCCACGTCGACGAGACGGAGGCCACCTGGGAGTATCTGGACGGAGCAGACGAGCAGTTCCGGCCGATCACGCTCGACCCCGGCACCGCGACGGTCCCGAACGACCGCCGTCCCCACCGCCTCTGGCTGATCGACGGCTATCCGAGGCTCCGCCGCTGGCGGGACGACGAGCGCACCGGGACCGTCAAGGCAACCCGCGAGCTGCTCGACGTCGACGCCCGGCTGCGCCACATGGACGAGCTGCGCATCGACGTGCAGGTGCTCTACCCAACAGTCTTCCTCCAAGGGATGACCGGCCGGGCGGAGGTGGAGCTGGCGCTCACGAAGTCCTACAACCGTTGGATCGCCGCCGCGACGGAGAAGAGCAAAGGCCGGCTCCGGTGGGTGGCGCTCATGCCCATGATGAGCATGGACGACTCGCTCGAGGAGCTCCGCTGGGCGAAGGACCACGGAGCGTGCGGCGTGCTCAAGAAGGGCGTCGAATGCGGCCGCTCGGCCAGCGACCCCTACTTCTTCCCGCTCTACGAGGAGGCCAGCCGGCTCGACATGCCCATCTGCATCCACACCGGTACGGGCAACCCGCCGGCGATGGGGCCGTCCGAGCTCAGCGGCAAGCTGAACGCCATCTCCGCCTTCACCGACCTGGCGATGAGCAGCGTCCCGGACGACTTCCCCGACCTCCGCATCGGCTGGATCGAGACGGGCGCCTCCTGGGTGCCGTTCCTCTCCGCGGACCTCGCCGCCAAGCACCTGAAACTGACGTTCCGCCCCTTCGACTTCAAAGAGGACCTGTTCCGCGATTCCCAGTTCTACGTGGCGTGCGACAGCACCGACGACCTCCCGTACATCCTCCAGTTCGGCACCGAAGACCGCCTGATGGTCGGCACCGACTACACGCACGCCGACCAGTCCGCCGAGCTGGACGCGCTCGACATCATCGAGCGCAAAGCCGCCAACGAAGAGATCCCGTCCGAGGTCGCGCGCAAGATCCTCGACGACAACCCCCGGCGCTTCTACGGGCTGTAGGGCGCTACTCGAACAAGGGGGGTCCACCTCAAGGTGGTCCAGGAGCGCCTGGGTCACTCGACCATCGCAATCACGGCTGACACTTACAGCCACGTCGCGGCTCACCTACAGCGCGAGGCAGCAGCGAGCTTCGACGAAGCACTTGCCTCGTCCCTAGAGACTCGCGAAATAGTCGAGAGGCGCAACATCGTCCACGGTAATGTCACCGGCGCTTAGCCGCTCGATAGCAACTTCGCCGCCGATACCCACCCGCAGCGCGAACTCGAAAGTCTTGGGCTGCATCTTGGGGGCCTCGGCTACCAGCACGACGGGCTCGTAGTGAGGTGAATGTTCGTAGTCGTTCTTGAAGTCAACGCTGAAGACTCCTATTACACGCCAGGCCATCCCTTTGAACAGCGCGGGTTCGGGGCTCTTGAAGAAGGACTCGCGCACTTGGGCGATGGCTTGCCGCCGGAATTCCCCGCCGGTCGTGAGAATCATCGATGGCGCTAGGGGGGGCTTCTCCCATCCGTTTGGCGCGGAAGGATTGACCTCTCGGGGCACTATGAGATGGAACAGGGCCAACTCCGCGACTACGTCCGAGTGGTTCCTCGCCACAACCTCTAGGACGACCCGCTCCGACCGGTCCTGGGGCCCGCGAATCAAGCCGAGTGGCCCGTCCGCCCTCGGACGCAATAGCAACTCAATGTCAGGACCGTCGGACCGGTTGTTGACATCGTCCACCTGGAAGGCTCGCATTGGCAGCGAGCGGTCCTCCTGACGGAGGTAATAGATGTTGTCCTTCGCCTGAACCGCTCTCTGGCTGCGCGGAATTTCGATCGCGAATGCTAGTCGCTGCGCTGTGCTGTCAAGAGACAATCGCAGGTCGCCGATAGCGATTGGATGTACGCGAAGGCCAGGTATCGGAGGGCTGATGTTGTCTTGGATTACCTGAGTCAGCCATGTAACGGATGCATCTTCAGGAGACACGCCGGGGCTGATCGATGTCGCCACCCGTTGTCCCTTGCCTGCTGACTCCTCGAGGCCAACTATGATGGTTCCGCCTTCGGCGTTGGCGAACGCTGACACTCCCTTCGTGAGGGTCTCAGCAACGCGCGCTTTGTCTGCGAGCAGCCTTGTGCTCTTGAATTCTAGGCGCGAACTCTCTGGGACCCCGATGAGACCGTCGAGGTCTTTCTTTGTCCAATCAGTCATTGCGGTGCTCAGCGCGCTGGGTCGTCATGGCTCGCACTACCCTGGCCTTTGACTCCGGGTCAACGGGGTTGGCAATCGGTTGGCAACTCTGCGCTTCCTACCAATCTGGGGGCGATCATCGCGGTCCCAATAGCAGACCGTTGTGGTGCCGAGGGTGGGAGTCGAACCCACACGCCGCTTGCGCGGCAGCGGATTTTAAGTCCGCCGCGTCTTCCGTTCCGCCACCTCGGCCCCGTGCGGACGCCGCAATCGTAGCATCCCGCGCACGGCCGGTCGCCGCCTTGCGCGCCGCTGCTATCATGCCCGCATGACCGAGGCTTCCGGCAACCCCAGGGCTTCCCTCCGCGACCTCCCCAGCGTCGACCGCGTGCTCGCCGAGCCGGCGCTCGCCGCCACGCTCGAGCGTTTCCGGCGCGACCTCGTCGTCGACGCCGTCCGCGCCGAGCTCGCACGCGCCCGGACGGCGGCCGCGGGCGGGGCCGCCGTACCGTCCGCTGCCGCCGTCGCCGAGGCCGTGGCGGCGGCGGGCGTGGAGGAGTGGGCGAGCGCGTGGCCGACGCCGGTCATCAACGCGACGGGCGTCATCCTGCACACCAACCTGGGCCGCGCTCCGCTCTCCGAAGCGAGCGTGCGCGCGGCCGCCGCGGGCGCCGAGGGGTACGCCGACTTGGAGATGGATCTCGAGAGCGGTCGGCGCGGGTCCCGCCACGCGGCCGTCGCCGGGCTGCTGCGGCAGCTCACCGGAGCCGAGGCCGCCATCGCTGTCAACAACAACGCGGGCGCGATACTGCTCGGGCTCGCGGCCGTGGCTGCCGGCAGGGAGGTCGTCGTCTCGCGGGGCGAGGCCAGCGAGATCGGCGGCGGCTTCCGCATCCCCGACGTGCTGGCGCAGAGCGGCGCGCGGCTCGTGGAGGTGGGCACCGTCAACCGGACGTACGCCCACGACTACGAGCGCGCCATCACCCCGGAGACCGGCGCGCTGCTCGTCGTGCACCGCAGCAATTTCGCAGTCGTCGGCTTCGTGCACGAGGCCGGGCTCGGCGAGGTCGCGGCCGTTGGCCGGGCGCACGGCGTGCCGCTGCTGCACGACCTCGGCAGCGGCGCGCTGCTCGATACGGCCGCGTACGGCCTGACGCACGAGACGACGCCGCAGGAGAGCCTCGCGGCGGGAGCGAGCCTCGTCTTCTTCTCCGGCGACAAGCTCCTGGGCGGGCCGCAGGCGGGGATCGTCGTCGGCGAGGCCGCGCTCGTCGAGCGGCTCGCCACGCACCCGCTCGCCCGCGCGCTCCGTGCCGACAAGCTGACGCTGGCCGCCCTCCACGCGACGCTGCTGCACTACGTCCGCGGCGAGGCGGCCGAGGCGCTGCCCGTCTGGCGCATGATCGGCGTGAGCGTCGAGGAGCTGGCCGCGCGGGCTGGCGCGCTCGCGAGCCTGATTGGCGAACGCGCCAGCGTGCAGCCGGGGACCTCGGCCCTCGGCGGCGGGAGCCTCCCCGGCGACGAGCTTGAGACGCGCCTCGTCGTGCTGGACGCGCCCGCTGGCGCCGATGAGCTGACGCGGCGCTTACGGACAGGCGACCCGCCGATCGTCGCGCGGATCGAGGACGGCCGCGTGCTGCTGGACCCGCGCACGGTCCCGTCGAGCCGCGACGCCGAGCTCGCCGTCGCCGTCTCCCGCGCGCTAGAAGCGTAGCTCCCGCAACCGGGGGACGAAGGCCGCGAACAGCCCGATCACGACGAGCCCCGCGGTCGCGCCAACCATCAGCGCCACATCGACGCCGTAGCGGCCGGCGATGGCACCGGCCGTCACCCCGCCGATGGGTATCATGCCGATCTCCATCATGTAGATGCCGATCACCCGGCCGCGGATCGCGTCGGGCGTGATGGTGTGGATGATGGTGTTGTTCGTCGTCATCACCACCATGATGAACGCCTGCTGCACCACGAGCGCGGCCATCGCCTGCCACAGGACGGTCGCCTGGGCGAGCGCCAGGATCGCGAGCCCGGAGCCCACGACGCCGAAGATCACCAGCAGCCCCTTGCGCTCGAAGCTGCTGAAGCGCGCCATCGTGATCGTGCCGGCGACACCGCCGATGCCCATCGCCATCAGCAGCAGCCCCAGCACGTTCCCTCCGGGGGAGCCCAGGACCTCGGCCGCATACACCGGCAGCTGGTTCATCACGAAGCCCATCATGGTCAGCGTCATCACGGCGGTCACCAGCGTGATGATGAGCGTCGTCGGCTCGTGCGCGACGTGCCGGAAGCCCTCGCCCAGGCTGCGGAGCAGCGGCTCTTTCCGGGCCTGCTCGCGGTCCGCCGTGGCGTACACCGGCCGGTACGGGATCATCAGCGCGAACACGAGGACGTAGAGGACGGCCTGGATCATGAAGTTCAGGCCGGGCCCGAACGCGACGATGAACACGCCGCCGATCGCCGGTCCGATGGTCCGCATCGAGTTGAACGCCACCGAGTTGAGCGCGACGGCGTTCATCAGACTGGTCTTGGGCACCGAGTTGGCGACCAGCGCCTGGCGCACGGGGTTGTTGACCGCCCACGCGAGCCCGACCAGCACCGAGAAGACGTAGAGGTGCCACGGCTCCGGCTCGCCGAAGACCAGCAGCGCCGCGAAGCCCACCGCGATGACGATCAGTGCGGCCTGGTCGAGCAGCAGCATGATGCGCCGATCGAACCGGTCCGCCAGCACCCCGGTCAGCGGCGAGAGCAGGAGCGGCAGCGTCCGCAGCCCCATGATGATGCCGACCTGGAGCGGGGAGCGCGTCAGCTCGTAGGCGAGCCACCCGAGCGTGACCTGCTGGAGCCAGTTGCCGCCGCTCGTCAGCAGCGTGCTCGTCCACAGCAGGCGGTAGTTGCGGTAGTGGAGCGCCTCGAACGTCTGCCCCCAGCCGGTCGCCCGGCGGGGCTCCGGTGCGGCGGTGGTGGGGGTGGTGCTGTCTGAACGTTGCATGCGCGCGCCCCGCGGCGGTGCGGCCGCGCAGGCCAAAGAACTCCTACTCGTTGGGGGCGGGGCCAGTCTAGGGGCGGGCTCCGGGGAGTGTCAACGCCGCGCCCGCCGCCCCCCGCGCATTGACCGCCACGCCGCGGCCTGCATAACATGGTCGGCGTGGCCCGCTAGCTCAACCTGGCAGAGCAACTGACTCTTAATCAGTAGGTTGTCGGTTCAATTCCGACGCGGGTCACCAAACTCCCACCTCGCTGTGATGGGAAGAATGAAGGACGGCTTGCTAACAGGGCCGGGCCTTGTCGGTGACTTGCCAGTAGCTGCTAGTGGACCCCTTTACCCGGAGTTTGGTAGGAAGGGCAAGCCCGCCAATCGATTGCCAACCCGTCGCTCCCTACACGGTGGCGCGTGAGACCTGGGTACGGCGATGGCACAGGAGCGTGCTCCCTCCTGCGGTCGAAGCAGGCCCAGACGGGCGGAGAGTCGCCCACGGCTCCAGATCGCCCGCAACGGTTTTGGACGCTCGGGAGGGCATGACGGTGGCTACGGTGGCCCGGAAGCTGGGCATCTCGCGAGCGAGCCGCCTTCCATCAGATGCCTATCCGCTCCCGAACTCAGGGACGGTATTGAACGTGAGCCGAACCACATCTGTGCCGTCGATGTTCATGACGTAGATTTAGCGTCCTCGTGGTCTCGGTCGGACGCGAAGGCGATACGATCCGGCTCGACAGTCACGGACACGAAACCACCGCCCACATGGGCGCACGGAATGCACCGGCGGTATGCGATCGCCGCCACCAGGTCCTCAAAAGTCCCAGGACTCTCCCCCGCGGTGAACAGCCCATTGTCATCAATGGTTCCGGCTCCGTCGGGGACGACGCTCCAGTTGAAGTAAAGAGGGTCGACATCGTCGACACGGTTGCCGAATCGGTCAACCCCGACTGCGACAAACTGCTGGGTCATCCCGATGCCGAGCTTGACGTCTTCGGGGCTCACGACGACCTGGCTCAGAGGTCCCGCCCGCACGATTACGCTTGCTCCGCCCGATGCGGAAGTGCCATGCACGGTCAGGTTCGCAACGACGGGGAAAGCGCCAGCCTCTGTCCCTGCGAGGAAAACACCATCGGTGCCAATCTGGCGGAAGGTTGTTGTCGTCACAGCGACAAGGATTTTGCACGGTTTGTGGACATCTCCTTGGGATCGGCGAGTGAAGTCGAGTACTTCCTGTTGCTCGGGCATGATTTGGGCTACATGCCGAACGATGATTATCAGAAATTCAGCGAGAACGTACAAGAGGT
>JACZSI010000096.1 GCA_022574265.1 Chloroflexota bacterium
CGAAGGGGGCGAGGCCCCTCTGCCGGGGGCGCGGGGGTGTCCCCCGTATCTGGTTTAATCTCCCCCTTCCTGGCGAGGAAGGGGGACGGGGGGATGGTCGAAACGGTCGTGGGGCACCGACGTTACAGCAACGGCTCGAGCGCCGCCGCCACCTCGTCGCCCGTCACGAGCCCCTCGAAGCGCTTCACGACCCGCCCGTCGGCACCCACGACGAACGTCCACGGCTCCGTCGGCAGCCGCCACTCGTCCATCACGGGCGCGGCCACCAGCCGGCCCTCGCCGCGCGCCACGGCCAGGTCCCACGGCTCGATGTGGATGAACTCGGCGCGCCCGCGGAACCGGTCGTGCGCGGCCGCGATCGTGTCGGTCACCGGACCGCACATCGCACTCACGCAGAACGCCGGCGACGCGAAGACGACGACGAACGGCTTGCCCCCCTCCAGCGCCTGCGCCACCGACACCTCGTGCATGTCGTCCTCGACCGCCCGGCTCGAGATCTCGGCGAACGACGCGACGTCGTGGATCGTCAGGTTCTGCGTCGCGGGCACGCGCTCGCCAACGCCGGGTGCGGTCGGCCCGGCCGACACCTCGAAGGCCGCGTCCGACACCCTCGGCCCGCCGTAGGCGCCGGACACATCGAACTCCGCCGTCCAGATGCCCGGCTTCGGAAACTCGACGGCGTCCACCACGTAGATGCCGCGGAACTCGCGGTGGGGGTGCGTCTCCCCGTCCGCGTGCAGGTGCGGGGTCACGCTCTCGATGGTGCGCCACGTGGCGACCTCCTGGGCCAGGAGCTCAGGCGTGGGGTCATCGAGCGAGAAGAACTTGACCCGCACGATCGCGCTCTCCAGGAACACGCCGTCGACCGCGACGATGCCGAAGGGGAAGCGGTTCTCTCCGACGACGAACTCCGTCGCGGCGATGAGACCGCTGTACGTCGGCCCCCGGGCCGCGGGCTCTCCGCCCGTGCAGCCAGCCGCGGCGACGGCCAACAAGCCAACGACGATCGCCGCCAGCCAAGCGCTCGGCCGGGGGCGGGAGGAGACATATGGCATGCGAAGCTCCAGGGCTCTGTATCCTTGGCAGCGGCGTGCTCAGCCGCCGATGGCACGCCTGTATACTCGGTTGCGGGCGCGGGCGGTTAGCTCAGTCGGTTAGAGCGCTGCGTTGACATCGCAGAGGTCAGAGGTTCGAGTCCTCTACCGCCCACCATCTCCCCAGACGGGGTCAAGGCAGTTCCGCCTAGTCGTACCCCTGCAGCGTTCCCTTCTTGTTCTCGGGGCCGGCTACGCCGGTGCACGTGGAGACCAGGTTCTTCATCCGGCACTCCTGGCCGTGCTTGGCCAGCTCCTCCTCGAAGATCTTGTGGACCCGCGGGTCCTCGTCCTCATACTCGAGCTGGATCCCGCCGTCCTTGATGCTGACCATCGCGCGGACCTCGGCCTGCCGCCCGGGGTCGTTGATCCCACGCTCCCAGGTGTACTTCCGCGAGTGTGACGGGGCCATGTTGATGTAGCGAGCGGGCGTCGTGCCCACGTTGAAGTGCTGGTGGTAGTACTCGTTGTGGGCATCCTGGGTGGGCAGGTACAGGCTTCCCCTCTGCCAGTCCGCCTTCACCAGGTCGGACATGTCGTCCTCCCGCCAGACCAGCGCGAAGCCGACGCCGCCGGTGATGAGCAGATGCGCGCCAGGCCCGTGGCGGTGCGCCTTCTTGTAGGTGCCCACCGGGAACTCCGAGATATGGGACGACGCTGTGTTGTCGGCCAGGGACAGCATGATGTTCGTGCCCCCGGCGCCGCGCTCGGCCCAGGTCGGCATGGGCATGTTCGCCGCGTCGGGCAGGAAGTTGGTCTCCCACACCCGTCCCTTGTACATCGAGCCGGAGCCGGATGCCCAGCCCTCCTCCGTCGTCAAGCGGTCCGGGAACACGTAGGGGTTGTTCCAGATGAAGTCAGGCGTGATGAACCGGCGCAGCATGCTGGGCAGATTCGTGACTCCAACCATGCGCGTCGGCTCGGAGCCGCTGCCGTTGAAGTGCTGGTACCACGCGTTCATCGGGATGGAGAAATATGCCCCCTCGGACCACTCGAAGGTCTGCTTCTTCGCCTCGTCGTACCAGACGGCCGTCGCGCCGCGGCCGCTCAGGATGTAGATGACCTCGGTGTACATGTGGCGCTCGGGGTTGGTCTTGCCCGCTGGGCCGATCTCCAGGACGTGCTCGTCGGTGCCCTCGTCGCCATCGAGGTAGACGACGGCGCCATCGCAGCCCTTGCGGGGCCAGTACTCAAGCTCCAGCGCGTAGAGGTCCTTGATGTACAGGCCAGCGTGGAGCTTGGCCCCTTCCTCCTTCTGCCACTCCTCGTACGTGTCGATGCGCTCGAAGACCGGCGCTGTATCCGGGTCGTAGGTCGTCGTCATCACGCCCTCCGTTGCTCGAATTCCGAGAAGACCGGCCACGCCACTGGTCAGGTACCGTCGGCGGGCTCGCTTGTTGCTCGCTCCGGCCCCGATGCTACAATCCGCCGCGCCCCGCGTCGATGCCCCCGCCGATTCGCACCCTGCCGGCACGTGCTCGGCGAAACTCCCTCCCGCGCACCCACGTAGTTTCTAGAGATGACGGCCATGCGCGCAGACCACAAGCTCCAAGGCAGCCCACGGTGGTCCCGCAGCCGCCTCGCGGGCGCGGCCGCGATGGCCCTGGGCCTCGCGCTCATCGCCGCCGCCGCCGCCTATTTCGCCTACACCTTCGCAGCCGGACGCACCCTCGACGACCTCGTGGCCGCGGGCGCCGACCCCGCCGAGACGCTGGACGCACCGCGTGCGGGGGGAGCAGCCGCCGCGGACCAGACCCTCTACCCCGGCTCGCTGCTTCCCGCCCGGCTGTGGGCGGCCCCCCGCGGCACGCTCGACCTCGCCGCGCCGGAGCTCGAAGGCTTCACGCCGGTGAGCGGCAGCGGTCGGCCCAGCATCGCCGGCATGACGGGCCGCGCCGACCACATCGCCATCCCAGCCCTCGGCATCGACGTCGCCGTCGAAGAGCTCGGCATCGTCGACCTCGGCGACAGCGCAGCCTACGAGACGCCCAAGTTCGTCGTGGGCCATATCCCCGAGACACCGAACCCCGGCTCCCACGGCAACGGCTGGTACTTCGGCCACCTCGAGAGCCCGCTGGGGGGCGAGGGCAACGTCTTCTCCCGCCTCCCCCAGGTGCCAGGCCTGCTCCGCGACGGCGAGGACGTCCACGTGGTGGTGAGCTCGGGCGGCCGCTCGTTCCTGTACCAGGTCAGCGAGACGGACATCGTGCACCAGGACGACATCGCCCTCTATCAGGCAGGCGACGCCCGGATCACGCTCGTCACGTGCTATCCACGCCTGAAGTACGACCACCGTCTGCTCGTGACCGCCAAGCTCATCGGCATCCGGGACGCGGCGGTCTAGCGCCGTGGCAGCCCTCACGCGCACGCGCACCGCCCTCGCCGCCGGAGCCCTGCTCCTGGCAGTAGCCGCCGCGTGCGGCGCACAGCCGGAGCCACCGCCGCGACCGACCGCGACGCCTATACCGGCGCTGGCATCGCCGCAGCCCACGACCGCGACCGCAACGCCCGTGGCAGGGGCCACGGCTGGCTGGCGGACGGACCTCGAGGCAGCCGGCCGCGTCGGCAACGCCGCGCCGAACGTGACGGTGACGCTGACCGACGGCACGACGGTGACGCTCGAGGAGCTCGCCGGCGGCAAGCCGCTGCTCCTGTACTTCTTCGCGACGTGGTGACCGGTCTGCCGCGCCGAGTTTCGGACGCTGAAGCCCCTGTACCCCGCCCACGCCGGCGACGTGGCCTTCGTCGCCGTGGGGTTCGATACGACGGAGAGTCTGTCCAAGCTGGCCGATTACCAGGCGGACAACGAGTATCCGTGGGCCTTCGCGTCAGCTTCCCGGGAAGTCGCGGTGCAGTACGGCGTCCGCGTCCAGTCCACCAAGTTCGGCATCGGAGCCGACGGCGTCGTGGTCTGGGCCAGCGGCTACGGGACGAGCGACGCGGGCGCGTGGGAGGCGCGCTTCCAGCAGCTGCTCCCCTGACGCTGCACCCGGCCCCGCCAGACGCTATCATTGGCGCTCGCTCCGTCCCGCATCCCCCTCCCCGGAGACACCCCGTGCAGCTTCGAACCCCCGGCTGGGCGCTCGCCAGCCTCGTCCTCGTCGTCACCGCTGCTGCATGCTCGACCGACGCCACGCCGACCCAGACGTTCGACCTGACGCCGACCGGCGACCCCGAACGGCTGCGCGCTGGCGAGGTCTACCGCACGCTCGACGCCGACTGGACGCCCACGCCGGACGCCAACGCGCTGGTCGCGCTCGCCCGCGAGGAGGGCGCGGTGGTCTGGAGCGGCTACGACCAGGCGCAGGGCGACGCCTGGTGCGAGGGCTTCACCGCCGAGTTCGGCATCGCCTGCACCGGCCGCGGGATCGGCGCCGGCCAGCTCGTCACCACGCTCGTGACGGAGGCCGCCGCGGGCCGGCCGGTGACCGACGTCGTCTACCTCTCGATGTCGCAGATGGCGCAGGTCCTCGACCGCGGCCTCGCCGCGTCGGTCGACTGGCGAGCGCTCGGCGTCGAGCCGCGGCGCGTCTGGCGCTCGGAGGCCGACGGCGACGCCGTGGGGGTCACGCAGAGCCAGTACGCCCACTTCGTGAACACGGACGAGGTAGCTCCCGAGGACGTGCCGCGCACCCTCCTGGACTGGCTCGACCCACGGTGGCATGGCCTCATCTGCGCGCCCGACTTCCTGCTGCGGGCGGGCAACGGCTTCATGGCGCTCTACTACGACGCCGACGAGATGGTGGCGTTCCACCGCGAGCTGATCGACGCGCAGGACGTCGTCGTGACGGCCGACTGCGACCCGCTGATCGTCTCCGGCGAGCGGCCGCTGACGTACATGGGCTACGGCCATCCCGACGAGCTGCTCGACACCGGCTACATCGAGCCGTTCTGGGTGCCCGGCATGGGCGTCAACCTCTTCAGCCACAGCGTGCTCGCCGACGCCCCGCACCCGAACGCCGCGCGGCTGTTCGCGGCGTGGACGACGTCGAAGGAGGCCTCGCGCCTCTCCTGGGAGGCCATCGGCCAGGGCTGGGCCGCGTTCGGCCACGGGCCCGGAGACCTGGTGAGCGGCCGTTTCGCCGACCTCGACTTGGTCTACGAGAGCCCCGCCACGTTCCAGGAGCGCGGCGAGCGGACGCGCTACTTCCAGGAGCAGGTCTTCGGCCCCGGCCGCTAGGCGATATCCTTTCGGCGTGCTCCAGACCTTCTCCCCACGCCGGGTCGTCCGCGCGCTCACCGGCGAGCGGCTGCTCACCGCGGCGACGCTCCTGGCGGTCGTCTCGCTGCTGGCGCCGCCCATCGTCCTCACGCTGTTCTCGGCGCTACGCACCCCCGGCGACCGCCTGCCCTACGAGCCGGGCGTCGGCTGGGGCATCGCCAACTTCACGGAGCTCTACACGACCGGCGCGCTGCACCACACGGCCGTCGACACCGCCGTGTTCGTGGCCGGATCGGTCGCGCTCGCGTTCGTCGTCGGGTTCGCGCTGGCCTGGCTGGTCGAGCGCACCGACCTGCCGGGGCGCGGGCTGGTCTTCGTGCTGCTGCTCGTGCCGCTCCTGATGCCGGGCATCGTGACCACGATCGCGTGGGTCCTGCTGCTGGGCGAGCGCACCGGCGCGCTCAACGTCGCGCTGCGCACCGTGCTGCCGCTCTGGGACGTGGGGCCCTTCGACATCTTCACGATGTACGGCATGGTCGTCGTCCAGGGCTTCGGGCTCGTCACGCTCGTCTTCGTCTTCCTGCGCGCGGCGCTGCGCAGCATCGACCCGTCGCTCGAGGAGACGAGCCGCATCTCCGGCGCGACGCAGTGGGAGACGTTCCGGCGCGTGACGCTGCCCGTCCTGCGGCCCCACGTCCTCGCCGTGCTCGTGCTCTCGGCGATCCTGGCGGTCGAGTCGTTCGAGGTCCCGCTGCTCCTGGCCCTCGGCGCGGGCGCCGACATCCTCAGCACCCGGATCTACTTCGCGCTCAACGACGCGGCGGGCGGAGCGCCGCGGTACGGCACCGTGGCCGCGCTCGGCGTCCACTTCATGGTGCTGACGTACGCGCTCTTCGCCGTCTACCGGCGCGCCACGCGGCACACCGAGCGGTTCGCCACGATCTCCGGCCGCATGCGCGAGCATCCGACGTACGCCCTCGGACGGTTGCGGTGGCCTGCGTTCTCGCTCGTCGCCGGATTCCTGTTCGTCGTCTCCATCGCGCCGCTGCTGGTGCTCGCGTGGACGAGCCTGCTGCCGCAGTACATCCAGCCGAGCGCCCGTGCCTTCGCCGCACTCTCGCTGGACCAGTACGCCGCGCTGCTGGCCGACAGCCGCCTGTGGTCCGCCGTCGCGAACACCGCCGTCGTCGCCACGGCGGCCCCGACGCTGGCGGTCCTCGTGGCGCTCGCCGCCGCCTGGCTCGTCGTGCGCGGGCGTGGCGCCGGGCCCGTGCGGGCGGTCCTCGACGTGCTCACGTCGTCGTCCGTCGCCATCCCCAGCGTGGTCGCCGCCAACGCCTTCCTGCTGTTCTACCTGCGCCTGAACCGCGCGCTCCCCGACTGGGTCCCGCTGTTCGGCACCGTCGTCGTGCTCGTGTTCGCGTACTCCTACCGGCTCGCGGTCGCGTACCACATCCAGCGCGCGGGCGTCGTGCAGATGGCCGCGGACCTCGAAGACGCCGCTGCCACCACCGGCGTGAGTCGGCTCGCGGCCTTCCGGGGCATCGTCGCGCCGCTGGTGCGCCCGAGCACGCTCGGCGCGTGGCTCCTCCTCTCCGTCGTCGCCGTCCGCGAGCTCACGCTGCCGCTCGTGATCAACGCCGACGGACCGCCGTTCGTCGTCAGCACGCTCATCTGGAAGCTGTGGGGGAG
>JACZSI010000097.1 GCA_022574265.1 Chloroflexota bacterium
CGGCGGCGAGGCCGTCCGAGACGTCCATCGCGCAGCGTACGCCTGCCTCGACCAGCCGCTGGCCGGCGTCGACGCGCGCGCATGGCCGGCGGTGCGCCTCGGCGAGCAGCCGCTCGGCCTCGCTCGACGGCGTGCGCCCGGCGAGCAGCAGGCGCAGCCCGGCGGCCGACGCGCCGAGCGGGCCCGTCACGGCGACGGCGTCGCCGGGGCGCCCAGCCGAGCGCGCGAGCGGCTCGTCGAGACACGCGCCGCTCATGGCGACGGTGAAGAACGCCGTTGGCGAACCGACGATGTCGCCGCCGACCAGCAGCGTGCGGTAGGCCCGGCACGCATCGAGCATGCCGTCGTAGAGGTCGTCCACGGCCGACAGCGGCGTGGCGGGCGGCAATCCGAGCGTCACGACCCCGGCGAGCGGCGTGCCCCCCATCGCGGCGACGTCGCTGACGTTCGCCGTCCACAGCTTCCAGCCGGCGTCGGCCCAGGACGCGGTCTGCGGCGTGAAGTGCGTGCCCTCGACCATCGTGTCGGTCGTCGTCACCGTGAGGCCGTGCGCGAGACGCCAGACCGCGGCGTCGTCGCCGATGCCCGTGTGGAGCTCGAAGCCGTCGAGCGCGGGCGGCTCGAGGCGCGCGTCGGCGACGCGCTTCGCCAGCCGCTCGATGAGCGCCAGCTCGCCTATCTGTCGCACCGTGGTCATGCGGGCATTATCGCCGACGCGTCGTGAGCGCGTCGGATCAGGAAGTGGTGGGGCGGCTACGCGCCGACGCCCGCGTACATCTTGTCGTGCAGCGCGTCGAGCCCGCGGACGCCGGACGGCAGGACCTCCTCGATGGCGCGGAGGTTGCCGTACGCCGCGTCCACGCTGGGCGGCGTGCCACCGTCCTGGACGGTCCGAACGGCCTGGAGGAGCAGCTTGCGCGCCATGATGATGGCCCGGTCCGTCTGGCCCAGGTGCTCCTGCGTCCGGTTCGAGATCGGTCCCATCGCCTCCTGGACGGCGCGGTCCTGTGCGTTGATGCCGAAGATGCCCGTGAAGTTCTCCTTGCGCTGGAGCTCGCGGTCGATGTTCCAGTCGTTCCGCCGGTTGCGGAAGGACCGGAACGTGGTCTGGTCCACCGCTCCGGGGTCGTTGCCGGAGTGCCGCTGCACGCGCTCCTCCTCGTTCAAGGGATCGTCCAGCGAGTAGGTCCAGTTCCAGACCATCGTGTTCTCGTCGTCGATGGGCACCCAGTGGTGGCCGTTGATGACGAACTTCCGCCATGAGCCGTCGGCGTTGAGCTGCGCCGCCCGGATCTGCACGTGCGGCATGACCCAGTGGTAGGCGCGGATGTAGTTGCGGTCTTCGCCGGGCAGTGCCCGGGTGGAGGTGTACCGGTACCCGTAGCCGGTGGGCTCGACCTCGAGCTTGGAGGCCGTGGCGCGCGCCCGCAGGCCGTCGAGGCCGTAGTCGGTGCCGTTGAAGCTGCGGTGGAGGAAGGAGGAGTGGACCGAGTCGATGCCGCCCTCCAACCCCTGGAGCCAGTTGGACTCCTGGACGACCTTCGAGGCGTGGCGGTGCGTCTCGGGCTGCCTGGTGAACTCGAACTGCGGGTCGGGCGGCCGCAGCTCCTTCGGCCCGAGGTACGCCCAGATGACGCCCCCCATCTCCAGGGTGGGGTAGTGGGTGATCTTGACCTTGTGCTTGAAGTCGAACTCCGCGGGCTCGTTCGGCATGTCGACGCACCGGCCGTCCACGTCGTACTTCCAGCCGTGGAAGACGCAGCGCAGTCCACCCTCCTCGTTGCGGCCCAGGAACAGCGACGTCAGCCGGTGCGCGCACCACTCGCTCAGCAGGCCGACGCGCCCGGAGGTGTCGCGGAAGGCGACGAGGTCCTCGCCCAGCACGCGCACGCGCAGCGGGTCCGAGTCGGGCTCGGCGAGCTCCCAGGAGAGAAGGACCGGGTGCCAGTAGCGGCGCATCAGCTCACCCATCGGGGTCCCCGGACCCACGCGGGTGAGGGCTTCGTTGTCCGCTGCTGAGAGCATCTCGACGCCTCCATCGTGCGCTGGCTCGCTGCCCGCCGATGGTAGGGCGGGTGCGAAGGAGTGTCAACGGCAAGCAGGGCACAGGCAGGGCGCAGCCCTGCACCCATAAAGGGGGCAAGCCGCTTCTCCCCTTTTCGCCCACCGGAAGGGGTGTGCAGAGGGCGTAGCCCCTTTGCCGGGGGCACGGGGGTGTCCCCCGTATTCGGCTTTATCACCCCCTTCCGGGCGAGGAAGGGGGACGGGGGGATGGTCGAAACGGTCGTCGTCCGCCGACGCTTGCGCCACGAGGTCGACGAGTCGAGGCAAAGACAGCGGCGCAGCGGGCGCACGCCGTGCGCCCCTACAGGGCTCCGCGCTCGGTTGCGAGACTTAGCTGTCAGCCGCGCCGGCCGCCCAGCAGCTCCGCGAACGCGCGCACGTCCGGCACGTCCTCCAAGTGGTCGATCATGTCGATGACCTCGCGGAGGGTGGCGTCGGAGAGGTCGGCCGCCGCGTGGGCGGCGCAGTCCGTGAACTTGCGGCGCCGCTGCTCCGTGGTCAGTGGGTTGTCGCGGTGGCCGCGCGCGGCGTCGATACGCTTGCTCAAGCGCTCGCCGGAGCCGAGCGTGACCTCGACCACGCCCGCCTTGCCCAGCGAGGGGTCGACCCGATAGTCCGTCGCATTGGCGATGCGCACCGCCTCGGCCTCGAACAGACCCTCCGGCGTCGGCTGCAGGTCGGTCAGCGTCACGTCGCGGGTGGCCAGCGCCTTGGCCGTCGCGAAGATGACGCTGTCCTCGGCCTCGACCGGCGCCTGCGGGTTGCGCCGCGTGGCGAGCGGCTCGCAGAACGTCTGGATGTGCGGCTCGCCGGTGAGCAGGACGTGCCGCACGTCGCCCGGCGCGAGGTTGTGCTCGGTGGCGAGGTCGATGGCGGCCTCGATGAAGACGTGCGCCACGCCGGTGGTGGGCCACGGCTTGAAGCCCACGTTCGTCATGTAGTACTCCTCGCCGAGCCCGTCGGCGAGCGTCGGGCGGTCGTACCGGCCGCCGTAGTACGTGGGGAAGAAGCCGGCGTCGCCCTCGAAGACGGCGCAGTCGGCCTGCAGCCCACCCCGTGTGAGCAGCGCGGCAAGCATGCCGCCCTGGCACGAGAACGCGGCGTAGATCGCCTTCGCCGGCCGCCCTTCGAGCACCGGCTGGCGTCCGCCCGAGGCCTGCATGAAGGCGAGGCCCAGCGCGCTGTGCATCTGCGAAGGCGAGAAGCCGAGCATGCGGCCGGCGGCGACCGCCGCCGCGAAGTAGCCCGGCATCTGCGTCGGCTGCGGCTTCGCCTCGGAGAACCCCGACTCCGCCTTCGTGAGCGCCGCCCCGATCCGAGACATGAGCTCGGCGCCCGCGGCAAGCGACGCCATCAGCTCCTTGCCGGTGGCGCCGCCCGCGACCTCGGCGGCGGCGAGCGCGCACGGCATCGTCACCGGCCCGAGGTGCCCGGACCCGACGGCCGTCGTGTCGTCGAAGTTCAGCGCGTGCGCCATGCCGCCGTTGACCATCGCCGCGGTCACGGCCGGGAGCTTGTCGGTGAACCCGAGGAGCGTCGCCTCGGGCGAGCCGCCCGCACCGCGGGCCCAGGCCAGGAGCTCGGGGATGCCGACGCCCAGAGTGTTGGCGGCGAGCGTGGTCCCGAACGTGTCGAGCGCAAGCCACTTGGTGACCTGGCGGACGCCTTCGGGCAGGTCGTCGTACGTGAGGCGGGACGTGAACGCAGCCCACGTCACCGCGAGGTCGTCGGGTACGGTCGTCACGGCTTCCCTCCGCTGGCTGGCATCATAGCGCCAACCGGTGTGACCTCCGCGTGCTGACGAGAGGGTTCGCCCGTCGACGAGGGCGCTAGAAACAGGGTGTGCGCTCCCTAGACGTTCAACAGACCGATTTGGTACGTTCGTCAAGGGGTAGTCGGCGCTCTCGCCGTACGAGGGCTCCGGGGAGAGAACGGGATGGGGAAGTTGATGGCCGCGAAACGGTCAGCGCGCACCACGGCCATGGCCGTGGCGCTACTCGTCGGCACGGCGATCGGCGGGCTCGTGTACGCGATGCCGCTCACGAGCACCGTTACCTTCTCCGGCTCCGAGACGGTCCTCGACTTCGAAGGACTCGGGCTCGGTCCGGTTGCGCCAGGCGAGTTCGCCGGCCTGGGCGTGACGTTCAGCGGTGACTTCAGAGTAACCACGTTCACATCGACCTGGCCGGGGCAGGTCGCCCAGGGTTTCACCGACGTGACGGCGCATTTCACCCCACCCGTGCTACGCGCCGGGATGGATATCATCACGAACCCCGGCGACGACGTCCGGCTGAGCGCCTTCCTTGGTGGCGACCCCGTGGACGCCGCGGACTTCGCCACGGACCTCACGCCCACCTTCATTGGGCTGGAGGTCACGGGTGGCTTCGATACGCTCGTGATCCACGTCTTCGACTCGAACGACGAGCCGGGCGGCAGTTTCTTGGTCGACGACTTCCGGTTCGAGACGGGCGGCGACGCGATCCCGCCCGTGGTGACGGCGTCGCTCGCGCCGGTCGGAGAGGAAGACGAGGATGAGCGCCTGTTTCGCGTGACGTTCACGTGCATCGACGACACCGACCCGAGCCCCACGGCCACGGCCGGGATCAACGGAGTGGCCGTGGCCGACGGGCAGCTGGTGGAGCTCAAGCTCACCGGCGGCACCAAGCAGCGGTCCAAGTGGCATCATGGCGTTCTCAGCTTCAAGGCGTCGTCCTTCCTGCTCACCGTGACGTGCGCCGACGCCGCGGGAAACACCGCGAGCGCCAGCGCGGAGCCCGTGTTCAGCCACAGCCACGACGATGACGAAGATGAAGACGACGATGACGATGATGACGACGATGAAGATGACGACGACGATGACGACGACGACGACTAGGTGGTCCGCCGGACGCCCCGCGACCGAGCCGCCCGTCACTCTGGCATAATCGTCGTGTGCGCACGCTCATCGTCAGCGACATCCATAGCAACGTCGTCGCCCTCGACGCCGTGCTGGCCGACGCGCGTGCGGACGGTCCGATCGAGCGCGTCTGGTGCCTCGGCGACGTCGTGGGCTACGGCCCCGAGCCGATGGCGTGCATCGAGCGGCTGTGGGACCTCGACGCAACGGTCATCAGCGGCAACCACGACGCCGTTGCCGTCGGACGCATCGACCTCGCGGAGTTCAACGGGCCCGCGGCCGAAGCGGCCCGCTGGAACGGCGCACAGCTGAGCGCCGAGGCCCGCCGCTACCTGAGCGCGCTGCCCGAGACGGTCGTCGAAGCGCCGTTCACGCTCGTGCACGGGACGCCGCGCGACCCGCTGTGGGAGTACCTGACAGGCGGCGCGCAGGCGGAGCAGGCGTGGGGCGCCATCCCGACGCCCCACGTCATCGTGGGCCACTCCCACTTCCAGTTCACGTGCAGCCGCTCAGGTGGCCTGGAGCAAGCGGGCCCCGGCGGCCGCGTCGTGCGGACCGACGGCGATCGGCTGGCCGCGAACCCCGGCAGCGTCGGCCAGCCCCGCGACGGCGACCCCCGCGCCGCCTACGCCGTCTTCGACGACGAGGCCGCGACGCTCGCGCTCCGGCGCGCGCCCTACGACGTCGCCGCGACGCAAGCCGCGATGATCGACGCCGGCTTGCCGCTACCGCTGATCGAGCGGCTCGCGCTCGGCCGCTAACGGGCGCCCATGCGGGGGGGCGCCCCCTCGCTGTGCTAGAATCTCGTATTGCACGCCCCCCACGGAGGAAAGTACCCAGATGCTCCGGATCCGCCTGCGCCGAGTCGGTAAGAAGAAGCACCCCGCCTACCGGATCGTGGTCGCGGACGTGCGCGCGCCCCGCGACGGCGCCATCGTCGAGCAGGTCGGGCACTACGACCCGCTGGCCGACCCACCGGCGATCGTGCTCAACGCCGAGCGCGTCAAGCACTGGCTCAGCGTCGGTGCTCTCCCCTCCGACACGGTCAACCGCATCCTCCAGAGAGAGGGCGTCGTGGAGAAGGCCGGCTCGTAATGAAGGAACTGGTGGAGTACGTCGCCAGGGCCATCGCCACTCATCCCGACGACGTCAAGGTCACCGAGGAGGTCGATGAGGAGGGCTACGTCGTCCTCAAGCTCGAGGTGCACGAGGACGACAAGGGCAAGGTCATCGGCCGCCAGGGACGGGTCGCCCAGGCCATGCGCGTGCTCCTCCGCGTCGCGGCCGTCAAGCAGGACGTGCGCGTAACTCTTGAGATCGTCTAGCCAGGACGAGATCGTCTAGCTCCAGCCATTGGCCTCCCCCCCTCCGACCCAAGACCCCCATGCGATCCCACCCGACCACGTGCTCGTCGGGACGGTGGCCGGCGTGCACGGCAACGACGGCCGGCTCCGCATCGCCACCGACTCCGACAATCCCGACCGCTTCCGCGCCGGGTCGGTGCTGCGCATCGGCGAGCGCCTCCTGACGGTGCGCCGCGCCTCGGCGGTACCGGGTGGCGCGCTGCTCGTGAAGCTCGACGGGCTCGATAGCCGCGAGGAGGCCGCCAAGCTCACGCACGAGCTGGTGCTCGTCCCGCTGGCCGACGTTCCCGCGGCGCCCCCCGGCACCTACTACCACTACCAGCTGCTGGGCATGGACGTGGTCACGCCCGGCGGCCAAGCGCTCGGCGTGCTGCGCGAGGTGCTCGTCACCGGCGCGAACGACGTCTACGTCGTCGTAACCGACGGCAGCGAGCTGCTCGTGCCGGCGCTCGCCGACGTGGTCGTGGCGGTCGACGTCGAAGCTCGCCGCATGACCGTCGAGGTGCCCCCGGGCCTCGACCCGCGCACGCTGCGGCCCGCGAAGCCCGCGCCCGCCCGCCGACGGCCGCGCCCCGGCCCGCGACC
>JACZSI010000098.1 GCA_022574265.1 Chloroflexota bacterium
AGTCGGAACGAAGTCCTCCTCCTTGAGCTCCTTGCGATCGTAGACCTTCACGCCGTCGAGGTAGACCTCGAACCGGCCCTCAGCGACCGGGGTCAGCGCGATCGAGGTCTTGCGGACCTCCCCATCAGCCAACTCGGCGGCGAGACTCGCCGCCTGCCAGAAGTACCCTCAGGACACGCAGTACTTGATCTCGAGGCGTACCCTTCCTTCGCTTGGGGGCATCGGAACCTCCTTAGTACTCGCCTCTCGGCCCGATACGCTCGGGCCGATGCGTGGCATCGGCACCCAAGATACCACCAGCGCCGGCCGCGGACACGTCCGAGGCGATAGAATAGCGCCATCATGCGCAGCACCGCGTTCCGGACGCTACGGAGTGCCGCACCGGTCGTCCTCGTCACCGGGGCGCTCGGCGTCGCGCTCTACGCCTACTTCCAGGCCTTCGGCTCGGGGCTGATGGACCGGGTCACGGGTTGGACCGCGCTCTCGGCGGCGCTCCCGCTCCAGATGCTCGGGGCCGACGTGGAGGTGTACGGCACCATCGTGGCGTCCGACCGTTTCGCCTACAACATCGTCGCCGAGTGCACGCTCGTGGGGCCGCTGCTGCTTTATGTGGCGGCGGTGCTCGCCTACCCGGCAGGTCTCGCTTCGAAGGCTTCCGGCGTCGCGCTCGGCCTGCTCGCCATCGGCGGTCTGAACATCGTCCGCCTGGTCTCGCTCTTCTACGTCGGCACCTATGCGCCGCAGCACCTCGACGTGGTCCACCTAGTCGTCTGGCAAGGTGTGATGGTGCTCAGCGTCGTCATGCTATGGCTGTTCTGGGTGCAACGGTCCGGTCGTGCGCGAGCCGCCTAGCCTGCTGCGCACGGGGCTCGCCGCCGCCTGGAGCCTCGGGGTCGCCGCCGTCGTCTGGCTCCGCGTCAGCCCACTGTACGAGGGGTGGCTGGTAGCCGCGGGCAACGCCGTCCTCCCCGGCGACCTTCGGCTCGAGAGGATCGGCGCTTCGATCATGGTCGGCAGCGGCGACGCCTATCTCCATGCCATCGACACGCTGGTCCTCCACTCGGGCATCGTGGCCGTCCTCGCGGTCGTGGCCGCGACGCCGGCTCGCTCCTGGCGCTGGCGGGCCACGGCGGTGCTCGCGGTCGTCGGTGGGCTCTTCGCCCTTCAGGTCGCGGGCGTCTCCGCGTTCGCGCTGGCGCTGCGGAGTGCGGCGGGCGGCGGCGTGGCGCCCGGCGATGCGTTCATCGGCTTCGCCATCTTCTGGGCGCTGACGCCGCTGGTGGTGGGAGGCGCCTGGGCACACCGGTTCTGGCTCGGGAGCTTCCGGCGGGTGGAGAACGCGGCCTAGGACGGGATATCGAGCCCGTAGAGACCGGCCACCGTCTCGACCGTCATCCGCCGCCGGACCTCGTCCGGCACTCCGTCGAACACCTCGTCCAGCACCTTGCGCGAGTTCGGCCAGACCGCATCGTGGTGCGGAAAGTCGTTCCCCCACAGCAGCGTCCCGGCACCGATCGCATCGCGCGTGAGCACGCCCTCGCGGTCGTCCTCGAACGTCGCGTGGAACTGCCGTCGCCAGTACTCGGAGGGCTTGAGGTCCAGGTAGTCCGGGGCCGCGGCTCGACTCCGGTAGAGCGAGTGGTCGAGCCGCTCCAGCCAGTTGGCTATCCACCCCGTGTTGAACTCGGCGCAGACGAACCGGAGGCCGGGGAACCGGTGCGCGACCCCGTGGCAGATGAGGTCGGACAGCGTGAACTGGATCATCGTCGGCGCGCTCGCGTACGCGGCGAAGAGGTCGGCGCCCTCCAGGCCGGTGAGCGCACCGTGGGCCTGGGTGAAGATGTGCATGCTGAGGGGGAAGTGCGCCTCCTCGGCCCGTGCCCACACGCCATCGTAGATGGGGTCGTGGTACCGGTGGTGGCCGGGAGCCGAGCAGGGGATGGCCCCGCCCCGGTAGCCCATCGCTATGACGCGCTCCAGCTCCAGCTCGGCGGCTTGGGGGTCCTGCATCGGGATGAGCGCCAGGCCGACCAATCGGTCCGGCGCTTCGGAGCAGTAGCCGTGGAGCCAGTCGTTGTAGTTGTGGATCGCGCTGACCAGCACCTCCGTGTCCGGGTTGGCGGAGAAGCGCATGAAGAGGCTCGGATAGAGGACCTCGCCCGCCACCCCGTCGAGGTCCTGGTCCTTCAGACGCGCGATCGGGTCCGCGATACCGGGGCGCAGCCCCGCGTACCCGAGGCGTATGACGCGGTCGGTCTCGGGATCGTCGAGGCTACGGCCGGCGATGCCGAGGCGCCCGACCCCTCCGAGCGCCGAGCCGAGCTGCTCCCCCGTCGCCGGCGTGAACACGAAGTCTCCGCGTCCCTCCTCGTGCACGATCCGGGGAGCCCGGTCGCCGAACCGCTCCTCGAGCCCCGCGAACACCTCCGGCGGCTCGATGATGTGCGAGTCGGCGGAGATCCCCGTAGAAGCCATCTCGTCCCTCCCCCTCACGCCCCGTGGCGTGCGGCCTGAAGCTTACCGCGAAACCCCCAGGGCCGGGGCCGGCCGCTAGGTTGCTGGCGGCTTCCGCCCGAGCTGCGGCCAGGCCGCCGGGGCCGCGGCCCGCTCGAGGTTCTCCTCGGCCGAGCGCCCCTCGTCCCAGTGCATGGCGATGACGCGCATGCCGTTCACGCCGCCCGCCGCATCCGACGCGAGCCAGACGGCGGGCGGACCCATGACCTCCGGCTGCACGAGCGCGCTCCGGTCGCGGTCCCAGCGCTGGTTGAAGTTGGTGTTGGTGCCGCCGCCGGGCAGCAGCGCGTTCGCCGTGACGCCGGTGCCTTCGAGCGCCGGGGCCATCGAGGCGACCAGCGCCTCGTGAGCCGACTTCGAGGGGCCGTAGGGGATGTCGCGGATCATGGTGTCGAGGTTCGTGGTGACGCCGATCACCCGGCCCCAGCCCTGCGCCACCATGTGGCCGACCGCCGCGCGCGCCATCAGGAAAGGCCCGTTGACGTTGACGTCGATCACCCGGCTCCAGACCGCCGGCGGCAGCTCCCAGAAGGGCGGGTGCTCGGTCTCCGGCAGCCCGGCGTGGCGCGCATTGATGCCCGCGTGGTTGATGAGCACGTGCAGTCCGCCGAGCCCCTCGATCGTCTCGCTCACCGCACGCTGCGCGTCGTCCCAGCTGCTGATGTCGCCGACGATCGGCAGCACGGCATCATCCCCGGCGACCTCGCGCACGTCGCTAGCGCTTCGTTCCAACGAGGCCGCGTCCACGTCCATCATGGCGACGCGAGCGCCCGCCGCGCCGAGGGCGAGGGCCATCACGCGCCCCATGCCGATGGTGCTGCCCGCACCGGTGATGAGCGCAACCTTGCCGCTCAGGGTTCCCGTGGCCATGCGTCCGCTCCTTCGGCCAGCCAGCCCCTAGGGTAGCAGCCAGGCGCCACCGCAGGGTGCGCTTGCCACGGGCGCGACCTCCGCTTAGTCTGCGGGCAGCGAATGTTGGAGGCATCGAATGTCCTACACGACTCTCGATCCGGCCAAGACGGGCGTGCTCTTCTTCGACATGCTCAACGCGGGCTTCGGCACGCACGACGAGGCCTACGAACGGCTCAAGGCCTCGATCGTCGAGCGCTGCGTCCGGGTACGGGAGGCCGCCGACGCCCACGGCATCCCCGTCTTCTTCGCGCGGGCCGACCACCGGCCGGACGGCAAGGACGCGGTGATCCTGTACAGCGACCTGAACCGGGCCCACGAGCCCTGGAAGGACCCAGAGAACGACCGCTTCAAGCCGTACCGGGCCAACCTGGCGGGCCAGTGGGGATCGCAGGTCATCGACGAGCTCGGGGCCGGCCCCGACGACTACATGATCCCGAAGCACCGCAAGAACGCCTTCTTCCAGACGAGACTTGAGCTCAGCGTGCGCTCACGCGGCATCGACACGATCGTGCTCTGCGGCTCCGCCATCCCCTCGGGCATCGCGGCCACGGTCTACGGAGCGCAGGACCTCGACCTCAACGTCGTGGTCGTCCGCGACGCCTGCCAGCCGAAGGCGGGCCCCGTCCACGACGCGTTCATGGACCGTGTCTTCCCCCGCATCGGCCGCGTGCGGACGGCCGATGAGGTGGTCGAGATGATGCGCGCGGGAGCCGCCGAGCCATCCCGATAGCTGGCCCGGCGACGCTTAGGCGCGGCGGTAACCGCCGTGGCGGGGCTCGAAAGCGTGCTACAATAGGGCAGCATGCTCAGAAACCTCCTCGCTCGAATACGCTCGAAACAGCGTCCACAAGCCTCCGAGACCCAGCCCACCTCGACCGAAGGTCATTCGCCGTCCGGCCAGCCCGATAGGGCGTCCGGGCCGCAGGCTGACGGCCGTCAGCCGAGAGCGCCCGCGCCAGAGCGCGGCGCCGACCGGCCACCGCGCCGCCGCCGCCGGCGCAAGCCGGAGCCCGCCCAAGGCACGAACGGCGCGCAGCCCAACGAGACGCGCTCCGGCGATGCCGGTCGCCGGCCAGAGCCGCCCCAACCGATCAACGGCGTGAGCGGCCCGCAGCCGCGCGATGTGCCCTTCGGCGACGTCATGGTCTCCGCGCCCGTCGCACGCGCGCTCGCCGACGTCGGCTACGATACGCCGACGCCCATCCAGGGCCTCGTCCTGGCGCCGATGCTGAGCGGTAACGACATCGTCGGCCAGGCGCCGACGGGCACCGGCAAGACCGCCGGTTTCGGCATACCGCTGGCGGAGACGGTGGACGGCGCGAAGCCCTACGTCCAAGCCATCATCCTGGTGCCGACGCGCGAGCTCGCGCAGCAGGTGGCCGACGAGCTGGCGCGCCTCTTCAAGTACCGCTCCATCCTCACCGTCGCCGTCTACGGCGGCGCGCCCATGGGCCGGCAGGTCGCGGCCCTCGACGCCGGAGCCCAGGTCGTCGTCGGCACGCCGGGCCGCGTCATCGACCTGCTCGACCGCGGGCCGCTCAAGCTCGAGCGCGTCCGGACGGTGGTGCTCGACGAGGCCGACCAGATGCTCGACATCGGCTTCCTGCCCGACATCCGCCGCATCCTGCGCAGCACCCCCCGCTCGCGCCAGACGGTCCTCTTCGCGGCCACGATGCCGACGATGATCCGCCGGCTGATCTACAGCTACCTGAACGAGCCAGAGTGGTTCAAGGTGGGCGAGGAGTCGACGCCCGTCGACTCGGTACGGCAGATGTACGCCGAGGTCGCGCGGCGGGACAAGCTGGAGGCGCTGCTGGAGACCCTGCGCACGCACGACGACGACGAGCAGACGCTCATCTTTTGCCGCATGCAGGTGGACGTGGACCGGCTGGTGAGCGCGCTCAAACGCAGGCGCATCCCCGCGGAGGCGATCCACGGCGGCCTCCGCCAGAGCGAGCGCAACGCGGTGATGCAGGCCTTCCGGGATGGCAAGCTCAAGATCTTGGTCTCCACGAATCTGACGTCGCGGGGGATCGACGTGCCGGCGGTCGCGCACGTGATCAACTACGACACGCCCGAGCAGATCGACGAGTACGTCCACCGCATCGGCCGCACGGCGCGGATGGGGCGGCCAGGCACTGCGATGACGTTCGTGGGGGAGTGGGACCTCGAGGCTTTCGACGCTATCCGGGCCCACGTGGGGGCGGAGAACATCGAAGAGATCCAGCTCTCCATCTACGCCGCAGGCGCTCGCTAGACGTCTCGCTCAGAGTCTCGATGGCGCTCGATCACGCTCGCATCCGCAACGTCGCGATCATCGCGCACGTCGACCACGGCAAGACGTCGCTGGTGGACGCGATGCTGAAGTTCACCCGCGTCTTCCGCGAGGGCCAGGTCGTCGGCACGCTGATCCTCGACTCCGACCCGTTGGAGCGGGAGCGCGGGATCACCATCCTGGCCAAGAACACGGCCATCCGCTACGAGGGCGTCAAGATCAACATCATCGACACGCCCGGCCACGTCGACTTTTCCGGCGAGGTCGAGCGGATCGTGAACATGGCCGACGGCTGCCTGCTGGTGGTGGACGGGATCGACGGGCCGATGCCGCAGACGCGCTCGGTCCTGCGCACGGCGCTGGCCCACGGGCTCAAGCCGGTGGTCGTCATCAACAAGATCGACCGTCCGGCGACCCAGATCGCGGAGGTGGAGTCCGCGGTGCAGGACCTCTTCCTGTCGCTCGCGACGGACGCCGACCAGCTGGACTTCCCCGTCCTGTACACGTCGGCGCGCGACGGCTATGCGCTGGCCCATCCTGGGGACGAGCACGTCGACATGACGCCGCTGTTCGAGGCCATCGTGCGCGACATACCGGCGCCGCGGGCGGACCCGGACGCGCCCTTCCAGATGCTGGTGGCGACGCAGGAGTACGACAACCACCTGGGCCTGCTCGCGATCGGCCGCGTGTTCGCGGGCCGTCTGAAGGCGGGGTCGCAGGTGGTGCGGCTCGGCGCGGACGGCTCGTCCGTCAGCTACAAGGCATCGAGTCTGTTCACGTTCGAGAACCTCCAGCGCGTGCCGATGCCGGAGGCGACCGCAGGGGACATCGTGGCGGTGGCGGGCATCTCCGAGGTGGCGATCGGCGACACGATCACCGTCGCGGACGGGCCGGGAGCGCTGCCGCGGATCGCCATCGAGGAGCCGACGGTCAAGATGACGTTCGGCGTCAACACCTCACCCTTCGCCGGGCGGGAGGGCCAGTACGCGACCTCCCGCATGCTGTGGGCGCGCCTGCAACGTGAGCTCCAGACGAACGTCGCGATGCGCGCGGAGGCGACGGACAGCGCGGAGGAGTTCCTGGTCTCGGGCCGCGGCGAGCTGCACCTGGCCGTGCTCATCGAGCACATCCGCCGCGAGGGGCTCGAGATCC
>JACZSI010000099.1 GCA_022574265.1 Chloroflexota bacterium
GCGGTCACGGAGAACGAGCCACTCCGGCCGACGCGCACGGGCTCGCTGGGAGCGTCGATGACGAGCGAGGTCAACGGGCCGTGGACTACCGATACGTCGATCTGGTCAGAGACCGTGACGCCCGCAAGCGTAGCGACGGCCCGCAAGGCGGTGGGGTACTCCCCAACTGTGGTCACTGCTGTGAGGCGCCCGTCGAGGCCGATCTGCCCCGCTCGGGAATCGACGTCCCAACGCACGTCGGTAGGAGTGACCTCGTTCCCGTACTGATCGGCGGCGCCTACGGTGAGGTCTGCCTCCTCGCCCGCGGCCACGGATCGGCTGTGCGGCGCGATGGTGACGGTGGCGAGCGGGTCTGGGAGCACCGTGACTGTCCGAGTCTCCTTCAGCGTGACCGTGCCGGCAGTGACCGAGACCCCAAGGGCGCTCTCGAACGTCCCGGCAACGGTCCCGGCCGTGAAGGTGGAGCCGTCAAAATCTCCTCCTGCCGAGGCTGCCCACTGGACCTGTGGGTTGGTGATCTGGTTGCCGAAGACGTCCCACGCCTCAATCTCGAAGGTGTGGGTCCCACCGATGTTGAGGACCACGGTCTCGTCGGCGAACTCCATCCGATCGACGTCTCCGGGCCCAACCGTGATCAGTTGGGCGGTCGATGCCGTCCCGGAGCCTGCCTCGTTCGTGGCGACCAGTGTGACTGTGTAGGTCCCAGCCTGCTCGTATCGGTGCTGCGGAGTCTGCTCCGCGGATGTCCCGCTGTCGCCGAACTGCCACTGCCAGGAGGTCGGCTCGTTCCGCGACGTATCAGTGAACTGGACGGTGAGCGGGGCGGCACCGTCGACTGGCTCCGCGGTGAGACCGGCTTCCGGAACGCTCGGGCCACATGCGACAACGCCGACTCCTAGCGCAGCCGCGTAGGCGCCAACGACAGAATTCCGTAGCAAACGGCGAATCATTAACGTCATCGTGTGGGACGGGGGGAGGCTACCATGTTCCAGCTGAGCATCGCGGGGCGCTCATGCCAGCCCTGCCCAGGCGCTGCCCGCACGTCGCCGGTTGTGGGTCTCCACCCCCGCCATTGGGGTGGACGCCCGCAATCGGCGCTCGCTCGCTCCGGCTACGGTGGAGACGCGCTCGCGCGGTGGCACTCCGCGGGCGCGGAGCCCCACTGGCGTTTGGAGTCAGAAACACGTGCAGGCAGCAGTCACAGCGCCCCCGTTGCCCGAAGAGCCCCCGCCGCCGGCCGAGAGCGGGCGGATGACGCAGCTCCAGGCGCTCTTCCGCATCGCAAGCCTGTTGGGCGCCCCCGGCGGCTTCCGGGAGAACGCCCGCAAGATGCTCGAGGTGATGCTCGAGGTCGTCGACGCGGACCGCGCCGTCCTGCGGATGCCCGAGACCGCGTCGGGCGACCTCGTGACCGTGGCCGCCGCCGGGCCGCTCACGCGGAGCCACCCTCCCGCTGCCATCACGAGGCGCGGCGGACTCACGCGGCGCGCGTACCGGGACAAAGAGGTGGTGATCGAGAACGACCACAAGCCCGGAAAACGCACGGGCCGGGTCATCAGCGGGCCTGGCGTGCGCTCCATGATCGCGCTGCCCCTGCTCGCCGGAGAGACGGTCACGGGCGTGCTGGACGTGGGCTCCGCCGCCCCCGACTTCTTCTCCGCGGAGCGCGTCGAGCTGCTCACGGCGATCGCCGGAGCCCTCGGTGCGCTGATCGAGAACGCACAGCTCCGGGAGTCCCTAGAGGTCGAGCGGGCCATCCGCGCGCGCGTCGATAATTTCGTCTCTATCGTGTCGCACGAGCTGCGGACACCGATGACGACGCTGCTGGGCTACTCCGAGCTGCTGCTCCGGGACGAGCCGCCCCCCGAGGTGCGCCGGGAGTGGTTCGGGCTGATCAACGCCGAGAGCAAGCGTCTCACGGAGATCCTCGACGACCTCCTCGACATCGCTCGTATCAACTCGGGCCTCGTCCGGGTCAACCCGCACCCGATGGCGCTCGGTCCGCTCGCCGTGGAGGTGGCCGCCGCGGAGGGCGTGGGCTCGCCGATCCACGAGATCACGGTCGCCTCCGCCGAAACCCTCCCGAGCGTCCTCGCCGACCGGGACAAGGTTCGCCAGGTCCTCGCCAACCTCGTCGACAACGCCGTGAAGTACAGCCCGGCCGGGGGACGTGTCTCCATATCGTTCAAGCTGGATGCGGCACGCAGTCGGGTCACCACGTCCGTGAGCGACGAGGGCATCGGCATCGCTCCGGGCGACCGCGGCCGGCTGTTCGAGATGTTCCAGCGGGTGCGGACGGCGGAGACGGCCACGATCCGTGGGACGGGGGTCGGCCTCCACGTCGTCAAGTCATTGGTGGAGCTGATGGGCGGGGAGGTATGGGTCCGCGGCAGGCGCCGACGGGGATCGACCTTCTCCTTCACGCTCCCAGTGGCCGCGCCTCTTCCCAGCGAGGACACGCCCACCCCGGTCCTGCCCCCATACCACCAGATCCAGGAGTTCATGCCCGGCCCACACGCGATGGGTGCGCTTCTGCCGGGCGCCGTACGCGAGCACCCGCTTGATAGCCACGCCCACCGAACGGAACGGGCACGAAAGGACCGCGAATGAGAGTCGCAGACGTGATGCAGCGTCCGGTCTACTCGGCGACACCCACGACATCCGCGAGGGAGGTCGCCGTCAACCTGCTGATGAGCAGGATCAGCGGGTTCCCCATCGTGGACCAGAGCGGCGCGCTCGTCGGGATCGTCACCGAGCTGGACCTGATCCGGGCGATCCGGGCGGGGAAGGACCTGGAGGCGACGCTGGCCGCCGAGATCATGACGCCCGACGTCATCACCGTCGACGCCGACGAGGACGTCGAGACGGTCATGGAGACGCTCGACACCGAGCAGATCATCCGCGTCCCCGTCACCTCAGACGGACGGCTCGTCGGCGTCGTCGCGCGCGGCGACGTCATCCGAGCGATGCTCGCGCCGCGCTTCGTGCTCATGGGATGAGCCCCCGGCGGCGCGGGGGCAACGCCTCCCGGCCCTTCTCGGGCCCGCTTGTGAAATCCATCATTTGTGACGGATGGGAACAAAGTGGGGTCCCAACCAAGTTATGCTGACGTACGTCGCACCGGCGCCCTCGGGGCTCAGGAGGAGTGCGTATGTCGTTGGCCGACGATGTCTCCCGGCTCAAGCGAGAGCGGAACGCCGTCGTGCTCGCCCACAACTACCAGGTGGGCGAGGTCCAGGACGTCGCCGACTACGTGGGCGACTCGCTCGGCCTCTCCCAGCAGGCCGCCGCCACCGAGGCGGACGTCATCGTGTTCTGCGGCGTCCACTTCATGGCGGAGACAGCCGCGGTGCTGGCGCCCGGCAAGAAAGTCCTGATCCCGGACCTCGAAGCGGGCTGCTCCCTCGCCGATTCCATCACCGCCGAGCAGCTCCGCGACTGGAAGGCCGAGCACCCCGGCGCGGCCGTCGTCTCCTACGTGAACACCACCGCCGAGGTGAAGGCGGAGAGCGACTACTGCTGCACGTCGGCGAACGCCGTGGCGGTCGTCCAGTCCATCCCCAAGGACCAGGAGGTGCTCTTCCTCCCCGACATGTTCCTCGGGAACCACGTCAAGAAGCTGACGGGCCGCAAGAACCTCTTGGTGTGGTGGGGCGAGTGCCACGTCCATGCCGCGGTCCGGCCCGCCGACATCCTCCGGGCACGCGACGAGCACCCGGACGCGGAGTTCATGGTGCATCCCGAGTGCGGCTGCACGACCCCGGCCATGTACTACGCCGCCACGGACGACCGCTCGATGCGCGGCGCGCACATCCTCTCCACCGGCGGGATGCTCCGGCACGCCAAGGAGTCGGAGGCGGACGAGTTCGTCGTGGCGACCGAGACCGGCATCTTGCACACGCTCCGGAAGCACAACCCGGCCAAGACCTTCCACCCGGTCGCCGAGTCGATGGTCTGCCGCTTCATGAAGATGATTACCCTCGAGAAGCTCGTCCGCTCGCTCGAGGAGGACGTGTTCGAGGTGACCGTGCCGGAGGAGATCGCCGCCCGCGCCCGCCTGCCCATCGAGCGGATGATCGCCATCACCTGAGGCCGGCGTCGGTGCGCCTGCGTCCCCTACCTAGTCCCCCAAGAAGTCCAGCAGCGCCGCGTTGAGCTCGCCCGAGGCCTCGGTCGGGATGAAGTGCCCGCACTCGAAGACCACCATCTTGGAGCCGGGGATGCCTTTGTGCGTCATCTCGCCCATCTCCAGCGCGTTCGTCTGGTCGTCGCGGCCCCACACCACGAGCGTCGGCACCGAGATGTGCGGGAAGCGCCGCACGGTGTTGTAGCGCGCCCTCGTCTCCATGTTGTTCATGTGGTTCAGCACGTGCTGGTAGGCCGTCAGCCGTGCCGGGTTGTCCGTGAGCGCGAAGTTGTAGTCCGCGAGCGCTTCGAGGTCCACGCCGTCGTCCTTCACCGTGTTCTTGAGGTTCTCCAGGATCTGCTCGCGCGCCGGCGGCTTGAACGCCACCATCGAGTTCAGCTGCCGCGGCATCGCGCCGCCGCTCGCCACCAGCCCGAGCTTGTTGAGGCGGCTGGGGCTCTCGTAGGCGAACAGCGATGCCAGCCAGCCGCCCATCGAGTGGCCCACCAGGTTCGTCTTGGGGAGCCCCAAGGCGTCCTGGAACTCGCGGATGAAGTCGACGAGGTAGGCGAACGAGTACTCCTGATCGAGGTACCCCTCGCCCTTGCCCCACGCGGGGCAGTCCACCGCCAGCACCCGCAGCTTGGATGCGAGCGGCCCGATGTTCAGGAGCCAGTTGTGGGCGCCGCCTGTATAGCCGACGCCGTGCACCAAGATGGTCGGATAGCCGGACCCCGCCTCGATGTAGCGGGTGGTTCCGTGGTTCAGCTCGACGTACTTCTCCTCGGCGTTCGGGATCTCGTGGCTGCCGATCGTTACCGCCATGTCGCCTCCTCACTGGCCGGCTTGAGCCGCGGCGCCATTATCGACGCGCGCCGGCCGCTCGGCAAACCAGCACGCGCCAGCGGGTAGGGGCGCTCAGCATGACGTATGGCACGGCCGCAGGCTCTGCTTCTGCTGCACCTGTAGGGGCGCACGGCGTGCGCCCTGCGTCGCCCGCGCAGCCCGGGCTGGACTGCGGCGTGCGCCCTGCGGCGCTCACGAGATGGCGTCGATCCCCGTGAGATGCCGCCCCAGCACGAGCTGGTGCATGTGCTGCGTCCCCTCGTACGTGTTCACCGTCTCGAGGTTGAGCGCGTGGCGGAGCGGCGAGAAGTCGTCGGTGATGCCCGCGGCGCCAAGGAGGTCGCGGCAGGTGCGCGCGATGTCGAGCGCCACCCGTGCGTTGTTGTACTTCGCCATGCTGATGTGCGACCAGTGCAGCTTGCCCGCCTCCTTGAGCCGGCCGATCTGGAACGCCAGCAGCTGCGCCTGCGAGAGCGCGGTCGCCATGTCTGCGAGCTTCGCCTGCACGAGCTGGAACGACGCGATGGGCCTGCCGAACTGGTGCCGCGACTTCGTGTATTCCAGCGTCTGGGAGAGGCAGTCCGAGGCAGCGCCCGTCACGCCCCAGATGATCCCGTAGCGGGCCTGGTTCAGGCATGCCAGCGCCGATCCGAGCCCCTTCGTCCCCGGCAGCAGGCAGTCCTCGGGAACCACCACGCCGTCCAGGCCGACGGCGCTCGTCACGCTCATGCGCATCGACAGCTTGTTGTCGATCTCGCTCGCGCTGAAGCCGGGGAGCTTCGTGTCCACGATGAAGCCGCGGACCGTCTCGTCGAGCTTCGCCCAGACGACCATGACGTCCGCGATGCCGCCGTTCGTGATCCAGTGCTTGGTGCCGGTGATCTCGTAGCCGCCGCCGACCGCGACCGCGCGCGTCTCCATGCTCGCTGGGTCGCTGCCGTGGTCGGCCTCCGTCAGACCGAACGCACCGAGGACGTGCCCGGCGGCCATCTCCGGCAGGTAGCGTTGCCGCTGCTCCTCGGAGCCGTGCAGGTGGATCGCGCTCATCGCAAGCGAGGTCTGGACGGAGGAGAAGGAACGGAAGCCGGAATCGGCACGCTCGAGCTCCCGGTTGATGAGCCCGTACGCGATCGGTCCGACCCCAGCGCAGCCGTAGCCCTCGATCGACGCGCCGAAGATGCCGAGGTCCGCCAGACCGGGGACCAGCTCCAGCGGGAACGTCCCCGCGCGGAAGTGCTCGTTGACCTTCGGCAACGCCTCGCGCTCGACGAAGCTACGGATCGCGTCGCGGACCTGGCGCTCCTCGCCGGTCAGCTGCGAGTCGAGGTCGAGCAGGTCGATGGGCTGGTATGCCATGAGCTCCTCGGTCAGCCGGCCGTGGCCGACGGGACCCTGCCTACGAAGAAGCCACCCGGCTGCGATAACCGGGTGGCTTCCTCATCCCTCGTGCTTGGCCGGTGGCCCGGACCTAGATCGAGGACCGGATCCGGTCTCTGTCGCCGACCGGTGATGCGGAGCACCACTCGGGGACGGTGATCAAGATGATGTCGGGGACGACGCCATCGAGCGAGCCGGTGTTGAAGTTATCGAAGTGCGACACGACGGCAAGGTTGTCGAAGCCGCCCGTCACCGCCGCGAAGTTCCGCACGATGACGGTGTCGCTCTCGTTGGCGATCGCGGCATCCTTCGCGGCCGACCTCAGGCCCCCACCATCGTGGAAGGCGATCTTGGCGGTCGGGTCTGCCTCGATCGCGTCGGCGATCTCATCAGC
>JACZSI010000100.1 GCA_022574265.1 Chloroflexota bacterium
CTCGACGCGCACGACCTCGACGGGGTCGCGCCGTTGCCCGCACTCCAGCACCCAGCCGAGCTCCCGCACCACGACCGCACGCCCCCGCCGCCGCTCGCCACCGAGACCGGCGCGCCGCTGGCCTACAAGCCCATCACGGAGCTGGCGCACCTCATGCACAGCGGCGAGCTCTCCCCGGTCGAGCTGACCGAGGCGTATCTCGACCGCATCGAGCGGTTCGACGGTGAGCTGCACTCGTACATCACGGTGACGGCGGAGCTCGCACGACGGCAGGCGCGGGAGGCCGAGGCCGCGCTCCGGGGCGGCGACGCGGGGCCGCTCACGGGCGTGCCGCTCGCGCACAAGGACGAGTTCTACACGAAGGGCATCCTGACGACGTGCGGGTCGGCGATCCTCTCCGAGTTCGTGCCCGAATACGACGCGACGGTCATCGCCAAGCTCCACGAGGCAGGCGCGGTGATGCTCGGCAAGCTGAACATGACCGAGTGGGCGTCGCCGCTGACGTGGGAGTTCCCCTACGGCCAGCCGCGCAACCCCTGGGACCTGGAGTACGACGCCGGTGGCTCCAGCACCGGCTCGGGCATCGCGACGGCGGCGGGGCTCTGTGCCGGCTCGATGGGCGAGGACACCGGCGGCTCGATCCGGCGTCCCGCGTCGTGCAACAGCGCCGTGGGACTGCGCCCCTCATGGGGCCGGGTGAGCACGTACGGCCTCATCCCCGCGAGCTGGTACCAGGACACCGCGGCCCCTCTCGCGAGGACCGTCGCCGACTGCGCGCTGATCCTGAACGCCGTCGCCGGGCACGACCCGCTCGACCCGATGTCGGCGCGGCTCCCGGTGCCCGACTACACGGCCGTCCTCGACGGCGAGGTGCGCGGACTCCGGATAGGCCTGGTGCAGGAGGCGATCCACTCGGCACACCTCGACCCGGAGGTGAAGGCCCGGGTCCTCGAGGCGGCCAAGGTGTTCGAGGGCCTCGGCGCCACGGTCGAGGAGGTCTCGGTGCCGCTGATGGCGGAGGGCGGGCTCATCAACGGCGCCCTGGGATCGCCAAGGACGGCGCTCCACTGGCGCCACCTCGCCGAGGCCGCGGCCGACTACGACACCGGCGTGCGGCTGTACACGGTGCTTCCGGGCCTGATACCGGCCGCGCTCTACCAGCGGGCGTTGCAGCTCCGAAGCCTGCTGCGGGCGCAGGTCCTCGCGGCGACGGAGCGGTTCGACGTCCTCATCTCTCCCGCCTACCCGGCCCCGCCGCCGCGCATCGAGGACACGAAGAGCCCGCCGCGCTCCAAGGAGCAGGCGGTCGAGCAGATGCATAAGTTCTCGTACACGGCTCCCGCGAACTACGCGGGTCTCCCGGCCATCTCGGTGCCCGCCGGGTTCAGCGAGAAAGGACTGCCGATCGGGCTGCAGATCATGGCCAAGCGGTTCGACGAGGAGTCGGTCTTCCGTGCCGCTCACGCCTTCGAGGTCGCTACTCCCTGGCATACGATGCGGCCGCCGGTCGGGGACGACTGACCGCAGACGCACAAGACGCCTAGGCGCGCGTGAACACCGCCACCTGCCAGAAGCCGCTCTTGCGGTAGAAGGTGCGCCGCAGGCCGTTGCCCTCCACGAGCGCTTCGACCACGGACGTCGGGTGGACGAAGGCCCGGAACGGCGAGCGCCGCAGTCGGAAATAGACGGCCGCCAGCTTCGGCAGAGCCCTGAGCAGCAGGTTGTAGCGGGGGTAGACGACCGCGTAGATCCGCTTGGCCTTGGCCGACGAGAGCCGCACGAGCTGCTCGACGTCGTGGTAGCAGCAGATGACCTTGTCGAGCGTGACGATGTCGGCTTGCTCGAGCTGCGGGGCCAGGTCGACGAAGTTGCCGAAGCGCTGGTCGAGGCGGTCGGCCACTCCGCGGCGCTCCGCCTCTTCCTTCGCGGCGGCGAGGTAGGCGCTGGATGCGTCGACGCTCACGGCGGTGCTGACGCCGGAGGCCAGCAGCTCGTGCTGGACCGCGCCGACGCCGCCACCCACGTCCAGCAGCGACGCGCCGTCGATGCCCTCGGCCCGGATGGCGTCGAGCAGCACGCTCGTGATGCCGGAGGGGCCGTTCTTCCGGTAGCCGCGGAGGTCCCGCTCGGCCTCGCGCTGGTCGAAGAACTCCTCGATCCCCCGGCACTGCGGGCAGCTCACGGCGCGACGGTGGCGGGGGCCTTCGCGCCGGACAGCCAGCCGAGGAGCTCGTCGAAGAGCAGGTCGTCGTTGTTGTGGAGGCCGTGGTCGCCGCCGTCGACGTGCACCCACTTCGTGCCCGGGTTGCCCTTGGCGAGCTCGTACATGTCGCGTCCGGCATCGAGCATCCGTGGGTGCTTCTCCTCGGTCCCCGTGAGGATGAGGAAGGGGCAGGTGACCTTGTCCGCGTGTGCCTTGGTGATGTCGTAGCGCTCGCTGCAGTGCCGGTCGAGGTGTACCGCCGCCGTGAAGAGGGCGTTCGGGTTCGGGAAGTCCACCGGCATGAGCTGGTCCGGCTTGCCGGCCGCGACCAGGGCCTTGGCCTCCTCGTAGTGCTTGAGGTGCAGGTCTTTCATCTCGCACGCGGAGTAGTAGGCGTGCGAGAAGCGCAGCGGGCCGAGCGCGATCACGGCGCCGACGTTCGGGTCCTGGTTCTTCGCCTGCGCGTAGACGACCTTCGTCGCGCCCAGGCTGCTGCCCCAGATGGCGACGCGCGGGTAGCCGCGCTCGACGAGCCACCCGACGGCCGCGAGCATGTCCATGCGGCAGTCGTCGAGGATCTCGAAGGCGTTGCCGAGCTTCACCTCGCCGCTGCGGCCGCCGACGACGTCGTGGCCCCGCGTGTTGAAGAGCGCCACGGGGATGCCGAGGTCCCGCAGCCGGGCTGCGCGTGGGTTCGAGGGGGAGGCGTAGAAGTTCCCGCCCGAGCCGTGGACCATGAGCACGGCGTCCACGATCAGGTCCGTACGGGCCTTCTCCGGCTCGAGGAAGATGCCGTGCAGCTTGACGTTATCGCTCGTTGTCGTGTCGACGAGATCGACCAGCATTGGATCTCCTCCGTGAGGGATTCCGGTTCGTGCGTGTCCGGCCGGCGGCATTGTAGCAGCGCCGCTCGGGGTGGGAAGCGGCGCTCGGTCTGCTATCATGCGCGCCGCTGCGGCGGCCTCCACGCCTTGGCTCCTCAACTACCGATGAAACTCCACGAATACCAGGCCAAAGAGCTGCTGGCTCGCTACGGCGTCCCGGTGCCGGAGGCGTACGTCGCGTCCAGCGCCGCCGAGGCCGTCGAGGCCGCCGGCCGCCTTGGCGGGCGCGTCGTCGTCAAGGCGCAGGTGCACGCGGGCGGGCGCGGCAAGGCCGGCGGCGTCAAGGTGGCCTCCGATGCCGCCGAGGCCGGGACGATCGCCGGATCGCTGATCGGCACGACGCTCGTGACGGCCCAGACGGGCCCAAGCGGGGCGCCCGTGGACAAGGTGCTGGTCGAGCAGACCGTCGACATCGAGCGCGAGCTCTACTTCAGCGTCATCACCGACGGCGGGCTGCGCCGGCCGGTCATCATCGTCTCCTCCGCGGGTGGCATGGAGATCGAGGAGGTCGCGCGCGAGACGCCGGAGCGGGTCCTCACGGAGCCCATCGACCCCGCGGTCGGCCTCCAGCCCTTCCAGGGCCGGCGGCTGGCGGAGGCGCTGGAGCTGCCGGCGGGCGCGGTCCGGCCGTTCGTGGCCCTGGCCGAGGCTTGCTACAAGGCGTTCATGGACAACGACGCCAGCATGATCGAGATCAACCCGCTCGTGCTGACCAAGGACGGGCGGCTCCTCGCGCTCGACGCCAAGCTCACGCTGGACGACGATGCGCTCTTCCGGCACGCGGACGCGCTCGCGCTACGCGATACCGGGCAGGAGGACGCGCTCGAGGTCGAGGCGTCGGAGGCGGGGATCGCTTATGTCAAGCTGGACGGCAACGTCGGCTGCATGGTCAACGGCGCCGGGCTCGCGATGGCCACGATGGACATCGTGAAGTCGGCCGGCGCGGAGCCCGCCAACTTCCTGGACGTGGGCGGCGGCGCCAACGAGGAGAAGATATCGACGGCCATCCTGCTGATGCTCTCCGACCCCAGCGTCGAGCGCGTGCTCGTGAACATCTTCGGCGGCATCCTGCGGTGCGACATCGCGGCGCGCGGCATCGTCGACGCCTACGGCAAGGCGGACCGCCAGCCGGCACTCGTCGTGCGCATGCTGGGCACGAACGCGGACGAGGGCAAGCAGGTGCTGTCGGACTCGGGGCTCGCCATCGAGCTGGTGGACACGCTGCGGGACGCCGCCGAGGCGATCGCGCGATGAGCATCCTCGTCGATGGCAACACGCGGCTGCTGATCCAAGGCATCACCGGGCGCGAGGGCAGCTTCCACGCCGAGCGCTGCGCCGCCTACGGCACGGCCCTCGTCGCGGGCGTGACGCCGGGCAAGGGCGGCGAGCTCTTCGGCGGCAGCGTGCCTGTCTTCAACAGCGTAAGAGCTGCCGTCGACGAGACGGGCGCCAACGTCGCGCTCATCTTCGTGCCGCCGCCGTTCGCGGCCGACGCCATCATGGAGTCGGCCGACGCCGGCGTGCCGCTGGTGGTCTGCATCACCGAGGGCGTGCCGGTGCGCGACTCGACGTTCGTCATGCGCTACCTGGAGGGCAAGGGGACGCGGCTCATCGGCCCCAATTGCCCCGGCCTCATCAGCCCCGGCTCCAAGGCCAAGATCGGCATCATGCCGGGGGACATACACACGCCGGGGAAGGTCGGGGTCGTCTCGCGCTCGGGCACGCTGACGTACGAGGCCGTGGACCAGCTGACGAAGGCGGGCATCGGGCAGTCGACGTGCGTGGGCATCGGCGGCGACCCGGTCTCCGGCACGACGTTCGTGGACGTGCTGGAGCTGTTCAACGACGACCCGGAGACCGAGGCCATCGTGCTCATCGGCGAGATCGGCGGGACGAAGGAGCAGCAGGCGGCCGCCTACATCAAGGAGCACGTCCGCAAGCCGGTGGCCAGCCTCATCGTCGGCCAGACGGCGCCGCCGGGCCGCCGGATGGGCCACGCGGGCGCCGTCATCACCGGCGAGGCCGCGCTCGCCTCGGCGAAGGTCGCGGCGCTCCAAGACGCCGGCTGCCACATCATACCGACGCCCGCCGACATCGGCTCGACGGTCGCGGCGATGCTCGCTCGCTAGCTACGACTGCGCGAGGGTCTCGACGACGCCGGCGACGTTGCCCTCGGGGTCGGTGAAGATGCCTATCTTGATGCCCCCGCCGGGCACGGCGAACGCCGGCTTGATGACCGTGCCGCCGAGACCCGCGACCTTCGCCATGTACGCCTCGGCGTCGTCGACGTTCGCGTACATCCGGACGCCGGCGGGGTCCTGGCCCTCGATCTGGTAGATGCCGCCGTCGATCCCGAACTCGGCACCCTGCTTGCCGTCGATCATGCTGTAGTTGGGCTGGGGGGCGGGCTTCATCTTCCAGCCGAACAAGCCCTCGTAGAAGGCCTCCAGCTTCTTCGCATCCTTCGCCGCGATCTCGTAGTGGACGATGGGCTGTGGCATGTTGGTCCCTCCTCTTCCTCGTTCCCTGTGGTTGCGTGCGCCGGTCCTACATACTCGGCTTGACGTGCGGGCCCGGGTCGCCGCCCGAGGCGGCCGTGGCCAGCCGCGGGAGGTAGAAGTTCCAGCCGCCGCTGTGCATCTCGTGCTCGTCCGCCGGCAGGTCGAAGTGCCGCAGGATCAGCAGCGTGCCCGCGCCCTCGGGCTCGAACGTCACCTCGACGCGCGTCGAGCCGGGCGAGACGACCGGATGGTCCTCCCATCCGAAGGTGAACGCCAGCCGCTTGAACGGGTCGAGCTCGGTGAACTTCCCGGACATCACGACACCGTCGTCGAGGTCGACCCAGAACTCGCCGCCGGGCTGGGCGACGAGTCGCGCGGCCATCCCCTGCCACCGCATCATCTTCTCCGGGTCGGTGAAGAAGGAGTACACCGTCTCCTGGCTCGCCGCGATGCTCACCCGGCATTCCACCACGTCAGTTTGCGCCTGCATGCTTGCTCCTTCGCTCTTCGGCCTCCGCCTCGGCCGCGAGCGACCGGAGGCTTGCCGTCCAGAAGTCGGTCAGGTACCCCCGCAGCTCGACGAGCCCGCCGGGCTTGGTGCGGTACAGCCGTTTGGTGCCGCTGCGCCGGACGCCGATGAGCTGCGCCTCCTCGAGCACCTTGAGGTGCTGCGAGATCGCCGGGCCGGTGACGTCGAAGTGCGACGCGACGGCGCCCGACGTCATCTCGCCGGCCTGGAGCAGCCCGAGGATCTCGCGCCGCCGTGGCTCGGCCAGCGCCCGCAGTGTCGCGTCGATGGAGGGTTTCTGTAGCATCAGCTTTTGTAAGCATACACTAATATATATGCTGTTGCAAGCACGAGCGTCTCGACGCCGGGGTGCTACACTGCCGCGCGACCAGCCAGGCCGCCAGCGGCCGGAGCCCGCCTTGCCCCCCGACCTGAACGGACGCCTCGACTTCTGGAACATCGGCTACCCGCTGGGCGCCGTCGTCTACCTCACGGCCGTCGTCGCGATCGCGGCGGTCGCGTGGGCGCTCTACCGCCGCTCG
>JACZSI010000101.1 GCA_022574265.1 Chloroflexota bacterium
CCTTCATCGTCTTGGACTTCGGCGAGGGCAAGGAATACAGGATCAACATCGACACCGATGATGGTGGTTCCCTCGACGGGCCTGCTGACAAGATCGACGGCATAGAGATCGACACGCACGACACGGTCACGCTCACCAGCGTGGAGCTGGACGGCGTGGACGTGAGTGGCCAGGTGGGCAGGAGGGACGACGACTCCTTCGTGATCGCCCTCCGCAACCTGGCTGTTGGCGAGTACACGCTGACGTGCACGGCCGTGGATGAGGTGGGGAACGACATCGATGCGGACAACTGTAAGTTCGACTTCGAGGTCGTGGAGCGCGGCGACTACGAAGTGCCGCTCAACCCCGGCTGGAACCTGGTGTCGCTGCCAGGCACGCCTGCGGACCCGGCCATCGACTCGGTGCTCCCGAGCTCGATGAGCGCATCAAGGGTTCTGCAGTGGGTGGACGGCGCCTTCGAGGTGGCCGAGCGCGGCGACGACGGGATGTGGGACCCGAGCGGCCAGATCACTGAGATCACTGCAGGCCCCGGCTACTGGGTGTTCACGACCGCCTTCGAGGACATCGAGACGCTCATCCCGGAGCGGTCCCCGGCAACGGTGCTGCCGACCGTGGATATCGTGGGCGGCTGGAACCTGGTCGGTATCGTCGACCTGGCCCAAGCGGACGCCGGCGACGCGCCGGGAGGCGCGGGAGATGTGTTGCCCAGTGCGTACTTCGCCAGCCTCACGTGGTCCGTGGCGTACAGCTACGACACGACCTCGGGCCTATGGACCAAGTACACAGGTGCGGACGAAGACGACAGCGTCGTAAACGGCAAGGGCTACTGGATCTGGGCGACCAAGGCAGGCACGCTGGTCCCGTAGGCACGATGCCCTAGCCCCGCTGTTACACGGAGAAGATAGGAAGCCCCCCTCCCAGCCTGGGAGGGGGGCTTCTCTTTCGCCTGCGGTAACGAGGGGGGCGTCGTCCCGCAGGTGGCGAGGGCCAAGGACAACTAGCCGCGGAGAGGGACAACCCTCACCCCAGCCCTCTCCCTTGGGAAGGGAGAGGGGGCTTGATGCCCCGGCTGCTATCCCCGCGCCTCCATCGGGGCAGAGGGGCCGCTCTGGGCCGGGTGGGGGGTTCTCAAGCGTTGATCGCGCTGGTCGTTGGCCGGAGCCCGCCGCTGCATCTGACGACCGCAGAGGGGCGCGCGGACGCCCGAGCGGAGGTCGGGCTCGTATCGGTCGCGGTAGCGGGGTTCTAGGGCGTTGACGCGGCCGGCTGCAGCAGGGAGAGCTTCGTCTCCTCCGGCAGCGTGGCCCGCGTGACCGTGAGGCGGCTCACCGCCTCGGGCGCCTTCTCGCCGAGCTCGGCAAGGAAGGGCTTGAGCTCGCGGAGGCCGGCCTTGTTCCCTGGGTGGGCGAAGAGCATCGGCACGATGATGCGGGGAGAGATGCTGCTGACGAGCTCCACCGCCGCGTCCGCGGAGAGCCCGGTGGGGCTCCCGACGGGCAGCAGCAGGACGTGCGGAGAGCCGAGCTCCTCGATCTGGCGGTCCGAGAGCTGCCGCTCCGGATCACCGAGGTGACAGAGCACGATACCCTCGGCCTCGACGACGAAGACGGTGTTCCAGGCTGGAGGCCTGTCTTCGGCCTCGTCATCGTCATCGCCTGCCCCGTCGCCGCGGGTCGTGCGTATGCCGCGCAGCTGTATGCCCGCGGCTTCGTACTCACCTGGGTCGGAGAAGACCACGGCGGGCTTATCGCCGGTCACGATGCTGACGGCGGCGTGGTGCGCGGCATCGCTGCTCAGCGTCACGACGTCCGCCTGTGTCTGCGCGGGCGGGATCGACAGGCCGAGCCCCGGCCCGAACGGGTCCATGATCACGGTGGTGTTGCCGGTACGCACGCGGAAGGCCGCGTGGCCGAGCCAGGTTAGCTCCACGAGCTCAGCTCCGTCCGCGGCCGATGAGCGCCCATGCTCCGGGCAGCGCGACGGCCGCTATGTACAGTTTGATGAGGTCGCCGACGATGAAGGGGTAGAGCCCGAACACAAGCGCGTTGTCGAACGATCCGATCTTGTACCCGAGCCAGAGGAGCCCAGGCACGTAGATGAGCACGTTCGCGAGGAGCATGGCGACGGTGACGTACCAGCCGCGGTCCCAGCCGCGCTCGGACAGCCAGCCGACCGCATACGCCGCGGCGATGAAGCCGACGATGTACCCGCCGCTCGCCAGGTCCCAGATGGGTGCGCCCGTGCCGGCCCAGGGGAAGATGAAGTGGACGAGCGACCCCTCCAGGGCCGCGGAGCCCGGCGCGAAGACGGGCAGGCCGACGGTCCCCCAGACGGCGTAGAGCCCGAGGCTCGCGGCGCCCCGCCACGCACCGAGCGCGCCGCCCGTCAGCAGCACCGCGAGGGTCTGTCCGGTGATCGGGACGGGCGTGAACGGCAGCTTGATCGCGATCTGGGCGAAAACGGCCACCAGCAGGCTGAAACCGACGATCAGAGCGACATCGCGCAGAATCCCCTTCCCGGGGAAGGCGACATCGATGAGCGTGGGTGCGTGGCGCGCTGCTTGCACGCGGAGGGAACCTCTCGGCGGCGGGCTGCGACCGAGTATACAAGTCCACCCCGCCGCGATGCATCGGCATGCCGGACGCGATTGCGCCAATCGTGGCCGGTTCAGGGGTGTTGGGGGGTAGGCCTTGAGGGTTAGCCCGTTCCCGATTGCGTGCGCGCATTCTGTCGGCGGCCCGTGGCGGTTGGTACATTGGTTCGGGAGAGACTCGCGGACGGCGCGGCGCGCCATCGGGTGCTAGGCCCGCGAAGGAGGCAGAGATGGCCATGACAGCGAGATTCCGGCGTTTCGACGTGCGCGTGGCACTGATCGGCGTGACCGCCGTGTTCTACGCGCTCACCTTCGCCCCGCTCTACGACGAGCTTGGGCCGGGGGTCGTTTCGCTGTCCGTCGTGCCGGTGGCGCTGGCTGGGTGGCTCTTCGGCCTGCGGGCCGGCCTGTTGGCGGGCGCGGTGGCTTTCCCGCTCAACACGGTCCTCCTGGGCCTGGAGGACGGCGCCAACCTCGATAGCGTGGTCTGGGGAGGGGCCGTGGCGGGGTCCGCGGCGCTCATGGTGGGGTCGGTGGCGGGCACGCTGCGTGACGTGACCGAGCGGCTGCACGCGGAGCTCGAGCGGCGGTGGGACGTCGACGGCTCCGTGCGGGCGTCGGAATCCACGCTCCGTCAGCTCGTCGAGCACGTGCCGGCCATGATCATGGCGGTGGCCAATGACGGCACGGTCACGTATGCGAACCGGGCCATCGGCGGTCTCGACGCGGCCCAGGTGCGGGGAGCGAACGTCTACAACTTCGTCCCGCGAGCGCACCGCGACCTGTTCCGCACCGCGCTCGAGCGCGCGTTCCGCGAGGGCGGCGAGACGGGATACGAGATCGCGGGGAGCGCCGACGACGAGCACCCGGTGCTGCACGTGCTGCGGTTCGGGCCGGTGAAGAAGGACGGCCAGGTCGTCGCAACGACGCTGCTCAGCATCGACGTGTCGGACAGCCCCAAGTGACACGGGCCGGCGGGCCGCCGCGCCGCCTTCTCGTTGACACGTTTTTCGGGCCCGCCGTAGAATGATGAGACGTTCCGGGTGGACGGCCCGACTATGCTTGAAATGGTCATCGATAGCATCCGCGTGAGCCTGATGAACTACCAACGCGTAGTCGTCTTGAAGCAGCGCGGCTCCGACCGGTTCCTGCCGATCTGGATCGGCTCGCCCGAGGCCGACGCGATCGCCGTCAAGCTCCAGGACGTCACACCCCCGCGCCCGCTGACGCACGACCTGCTCGGCTCCGTCATCAGCACGCTCGGCGCGAGCGTCGATCACGTGGTCGTCACCGACCTCTCGAACGACACGTTCTACGCGAAGCTCGTGCTGACCCTGAACGGCGGCGGCCAGACCGAGGTCGACTGCCGGCCGAGCGATGCGATCGCGGTCGCGGTGCGCGGCGGCTACTCCGTCACGGGCGCCGACGGCGAGGAGAACTGGTTCCCCTCGCACGAGGAGGCCCAGAAGTTCCGGGAGAACGAGGGGCTCGACGCCACCGACGAGCGGTACGAGATCCGCGCCAAGGTGCCGATCCTCGTCGACGAGAGCGTCTTGGAAAAGGCGGGCATCGTGATGGACAAGGACGGCGGCACGGACACCCCGGAGCCCGGCACGCCTCCGAAGGCCGCACCGGCACACAAGCCGCTCTCCAAGGAGGAGCTCGAGCGCATGTCGGCGTTCACCGAGTTCCTCAAGGACCTGCCCGGCCTCGAGGACCTCGGCGAAACGCCGCGCTCGGGGTCCTGAGCGCGGCCGCGAGGCTCGTTTCTCCGTCAACGGCCTTCCGCGCGCGTCTCGCCAGCAGCGTCATTCATTGACCGTGGCGGAGCGCCCGTGATAGCCTTCGGCTTAGGCGCACCCCTATGAATCGCAGGCCGTGGTGGGTTACAGCGGCCCAGTTCACGGGCATCGGCTGGTACTTAGCAGCCGCCATCGTGCTGCCCACCCTCGGTGGTGTGTGGCTCGACGATCGTGCCGGGACAACGCCGCTCTTCGTACTGCTGGGGATCCTTCTCGGAGTCACATTGGCCCTCTACGGCACGTACCGCATGGTGTCTTCCTTCCTGATGGGCGGCCGTGGCGCAGATCGCGGCGAGGGGCCCCGGCGATGATTCGCGCGCTGCTCCCCAAGCTCCCCATCGCACTCGTCGCCGGACTGGCGGTCGCCGGCTTGGCCCTGGGCGCCATCGGCGCGGCGCTGCTCGGCAACGAACCCTTCATCCGCGTCCCCGAGGTGCACCTCGCGCCGCAAGAGGTGTTCACGATCGGCGGGTTCACGGTCACCAACACGCTGCTCTCGGCCTGGCTGACGACGGTCGTCGTGCTGCTGATCTTCGGGCTCGGGTCGCGCAAGGCGGCGCTCGTGCCCGGGCGCATGCAGGGCGCCATCGAGATGCTGTTCGAGGCCCTCTACGGCTTCATCAAGGGGGTCGTTGGGGAGCGGTACGGGCGGGCCTTCTTCCCGATACTGGCCACGATGTTCATCTTCGTGGCGTTCAACGCGTGGATGGCGCTCCTGCCCATCTACCCGACGGTGGGCTTCAAGGCAGACGGCGCGGACTACGTGACGACGCACCTCCTGCGCTCGGCCGGCACGGACATCAACCTGCCGCTGGCGCTCGCGATCATCTCGTTCGTCTTCGTCGAGGTGTGGGGTTTCAAGGCGCAGCGGTTCGGCTACCTCAAGGAGTTCTTCCGCTTCCGCAACCCCATCGACTTCTTCGTCGGCGTGCTGGAGATCGTGAGCCACCTCATCCGGCTCGTCAGCTTCACCTTCCGCCTCTTCGGCAACATGGTCGCCGGTGAGATCATCCTGGTCATGATCACGTTCCTGCTGGTCTTCATGGCGCCCATCGCCTTCTATCTACTTGAGATACTCGTGGGTGGGGTCCAGGCGCTCATCTTCATGGGTCTGACGTTGGTGTTCGCGTTCATGGCGGTGGCTCCGCACGGGGCGGACCACGAGGAAACACACGCTCCCTAGGCCGAGGGGCCGGAGGGGCCAGAGAGGTAGGAGGAAGTCGCATGAATGAATTTTCAGAAGCCGCGAAATTCTTGGGGGTTGGGCTTGCCGGACTGGGACTGGCCGGCGCCGGCATCGGCCTCGGCATCTTGGGCAACGGCGCCATGAACGCGCTGGGACGCAACCCGGAGGCAAAGGACGCCATCGTCCCGAACATGGTGCTGGCCCTGGCGTTCACCGAGGCCATCGGCATCTACGGACTGGTCACGGCGATCCTGCTGATCTTCGTCGCCTAACACTCGGGCGGACGTCACGTGAGGGCCCATCGCAGGCCCAGGTAGGAAGGAGTCTGCTGACGTGTTCGCAGCACCTCTCTTGCAAGAGGCCACTGGTATCGGCGCGCTCGGCGTCGATCTGAATAGTCTGATCGTGTACCTGATCAACTTCGGGGCGCTCGCGCTGCTCCTTTACTTCTTCGCGTACAAGCGCGTGATGCGCGTGCTGGACGAGCGCTCCACGCGCATCCGCGAGAGCCTCGAGCAGGCCGACCGCGTCCGCGAGCAGTCCGTCGAGGCCCAGGCCTCGATGCAGCGCGCGCTCAATGAGGGCCGCGAGGCGGGCCAGGCCGTGCTCTCGGAGGCACGCGAGGCGGCCGAGCGCTACCGTGAGCAGCAGGCGGAGCAGGCGCGCACGGAGGCCGGGGCCATGCTGGAGCGCGCCCGCGACGAGATACGCCAGGAGCGCGACGCCGCGCTCGAGCAGGTCCGCGCGGAGTTCGCGGGCCTCGCCGTGACCGCGGCGGAGCGCATCATCCACCGCTCGCTCGACGCCGACGCGCACCGGGACCTGATCGACGAGGTCTTGGCCGAGCGCGAGTCGGCCGGCGGCGGAGGCTAGGTCAGCCGTGGCGAAGGCACCGACGGCCAAGCGGTACGCGGAAGCGCTCTTCGAGCTCGCCCGCGCGCGCCAAGCCGAAGACGCGTGGGCCGAGGCGCTCTCCGGCGCC
>JACZSI010000102.1 GCA_022574265.1 Chloroflexota bacterium
TACGAGCAGACGCTATGCCTTGAGCGCGCTCCTTGTGGGCCAGTCTCCCCTCGCCCTTCGACAAGCTCAGGGTGAGCGGCCGAGAGGCCGTCCCGTCCCCCGTTCGTGCTGAGGCTCTCGAAGTACGGACGAAGGCTCGCACCGAGCCGGGCTGCTCATGGCAAGCCGCACTGCTCCACCTGGCTGCTCGGGCGGCCGGAGCGAGAGGCAGGCCAAGTGGGAGGGCCATGCTTGCCTACTCGTCTTCTTCTTTCCAGAAGCGCTCTTCGATGAAGTTCCAGCCCTTCGGCTTCAGCCGCGCCTGCACGTCCTCGATCATGCCGGGGTTGCCGCAGAGGTAGACGACCGTGTCGTCCTTCGGCAGGCTCCACTTGGCCAGGTACTCCTCGACCAGCGTGTTGACGCGCCCGGTGGGCCCCGCCCAGCTGCGGTTGCGCTCGGCGTTCGGACGGCTGACGGTCGTGACGTAGGTGATCGTGTCGGGGTGCTCGGCGGCGAGGCGCTCGAGCTCCGTGTCGTAGACGAACTCGTCCTGGTGGCTCGCGCCCTCCATGACGAAGAACCGGTGGCCGCGCACGCCGTCCCGCTCGCTCTGGCGCAGGATGGAAACGAACGGCGCGACTCCCGTGACCGTCCCCACCATCACGTGGTTGTGGTACTCGGGTTGGAAGGTGAAGACGCCCTTCGCCTTGGGCCGCATGGACACCGACTCCCCCACGTGCATGGCCCAGAGGAGCGGCGTCAGCTTCCCGCCATACTCGGGGAAGACGAACTCGACGAAGAGCTCGATGAGCTTCTCGTAGGGCGCCGACGCGATCGAGTACGGGCGCTCGATGCCGTCCCGCCCGATGGTGATGTACTGGCCCGCCTTGAACGGGAACGGCACCTCCGGGCGCAGCCACATCAGGAACAGGTCCTCGCTGACCTCCTGCTTCTTGGCGATCCAGGCCTTGGGCAGCTTGGCCAGCCGCTCCCTCATGCGTTTCTGTCGTTCGGCGTCCGACGTCATGCGCCGGCCTCTCCCTCCTCGGCCTCGATGCGGACCGCCGCCGCGTTCAGCCGGGGTATGTGGTTCATCGCCTGTGGGTGCTCCGACGCATCGACCTCGACGGCCAGCTCGCCGAAGAGCGTGGTGAGCGAGACGACGCCCGGTAGCACGCCCTCGGAGACGCGAACGATGCCGCGCCTTATCGTGCCGGCGGCGCCGGTCACGGCCGCTCGCTGGCCCTCCTCGAGGCCGGCGGCCTGGGCGTCGGCGGGGCTCAGCACGAGCTCCTCGTCGCGCTCGATGCGGTTGCGGCCGCCGTCCTCCGCGACTTCGGCGGGCCTGCCGGGCTGGGCGAGCACGCGGCCGTGGGCCAGCAGCAGCGGGAAGCGCGCGTCGTCGTGCGTGGGCCGCTCGCGCCACGTGAGCTCGCCGAGCCGCGCCTTGCCGTGGCGGAACTCGTCCGCGTACAGATCCGGCGTGCCGGCGTCGGACGCCGATGCGCAGGGCCACTGGATGCCGGTGCGCACCTCATTGGAGTAGAGCACCTGGGTCGGCAGCGGGTTGTCGTCTGAGGGCTTCGGCACGCTGATCGTCTCCGCCCGCAGTCGCTCGGCGGAGATGCCGGCGTACGCGGGGACGGCCTGGGCGATCTCGTCCAGCACCTGGTCCGGGCCCTCGTACTCGAAGCCGGTCGCGCCCATCCGGCCGGCGATCGCGCAGAGCACGTCGAGGTCGGAGCGGGAGCGCACGTTCTTGTTCGTCAGCACGTGGCTCAGCAGCTGCACGCGCCGCTCGAGGTTCGTGAACGTGCCCGTCTTCTCCGCCCACTGCGACGCGGGCAGGACCACGTCCGCCTTCTGCGCGATCGGGGACAGGAACGCGTCGGTCACGACCAAGAAGCTCAAGCGCTCGAGCGCGGCGGCGACGTCGCCCAGCGTGCCGTCCTCGTAGTGGACGTGGTCCCCCATCAGCAGCATCGCGTCGAGGCGCCCGTTGCGGGCCGCGGCCAGCATCGCGCGGCCCCCGGAGCCGGGAGCCGCCGGCACGTCGGCGCCCCACAGAGCGCCGATGCGCGCGCGGGCCTCGTCGTCCGCAAGCATGTCGTGGCCCGGCAGCACGCCCGGCCACACGCCCATGTCCCACGCGCCCTGGTCGTTGGCACCGTGGAAGAGCGGCATCACGCCCGCGCCCGGCACGCCGATGTTGCCGGTCAGCAGCGCCAGGTTGGCGACCGCGCGCGAGGCCGAGCGGCGCGTGCCGCCGGTCGAGGAATCGAGGCCGAAGATGATCGCGGACGGGCCGCCGGTGGCGTACAGGCGCGCGGCCTCCTCGATCTGCTCGGCGGGCACGCCGGTCTCGCGTGCGACCGCGTCGAGCGTGAACGGCGCGAGCGATTCCATGAGCTCGGTCCAGCCCTCGCACCGGTCGTCGGCGAAACCGTGGTCGACGAGCCCGCCGTCGACGATCGCGCGCAGCATGCCACCGAGCAGCGCGCCCTCCATGCCGGGGTAGGGGCGCAGCCAGAGGTGCGCGAAGCGCGTCAGCTCGACCTCCCGGTGGTCGATCACGATGAGCTGCTGCGTGCCCTCGCGGACGGCGCGCTTGATCGGCAGCGCGACGATGTTCTGCTCCTCCGTCACGTTGGCGGCGACCGCCATCACGACGGACGAGAGCTTGAGGTCCCAGATGCTCATGCTGCCCGCCGCGTAGCCGAGCACGTCGTGCAGCCCCTCGACCATGCCGGGCCGGTCGTTGGAGACGACGTCCACGTTGTTCGAGCCCATCACGACGCGCGCGAACTTCTGGGCGACGTAGAGCTCCTCGTTCGTGTTGCGCGGGCCCGCGATGAGGCCGAAGCGCTTGTTCCGGTGCGCCGCGAAGCCGTCGGCCGCGGCCTGGAGCGCGTCTTCCCACGTCGCCTCCACGAGCTCGCCGCCGCGGCGGACCAGCGGGTGCTGGAGCCGGCGCTTGTCGTTCACGTAGTCGAACCCGAACTTGCCCTTGAAGCAGGCCTGCCCCTGGTTCACCGGCGAGTTGAGCTCCGGGATCGCGCGGACCACCTTCTCCCAGCTGTTGACCTCGTACGTCATCATGCAGCCGACCGGGCACTCGGCGCAGATCGACTGCTCGGTGCGCGCAGGCCGCTCCCACTTGTAGTCGCTCTCCACCAGCGCACCGACCGGGCAGACGTCGATGCAGGCGCCGCAGAACTCGCACCCCGCCTCCAGCAGCGAGGAGCCCATGACCGTGCCCACGAGCACCTGGCCGGCGCGCTCGGTCAGCGTGAGCGCCACGTCGCCGCGCAGCTCGTCGCAGGCGCGCGTGCACCGCGCGCACACGATGCAGAGGTTGTAGTCGCGGTCGTAGAAGGGGTCCTTCGTCTCGACCTGGAGCTCCCTGTATTGATAGGTCAGCGGCGAGTTCAGCCCCTGCGTGTGGAAGCGCGTCGTGTCCTTGAGCTCGCACCGCTCGTTCTTCGGGCACGTCACGCACCGGTCGTTCACGTCGACGTGGCGCAGGCAGATGTCCTGCGGACCGCACAGGTCCACGCGGTGGCAGGTCAAACAGCCGTGGGGGTGCTCGGACAGCAGCAGGTCGAGCGTGGCGTCGCGCACGGCCAGCGGCGCCTCGGCGTGCGTGTGCACGACCATGCCGTCGGCCACGGGCAGCGTGCACGATGCCAGCGTCGCCGTGCCCCGCGGGCCCTCGACGTCCACCACGCACATGCGGCAGGCGCCGTACGGCTTCATCCCGGGGTGGTAGCACAGATACGGGATGTAGATGCCGGCCTCGTTGGCGGCTTGCAGGACCACCTGGTCCGGCGCCGCGCGCACCACGCGGCCGTCGATCGTGATCGTTAGCTGATCAGCCATGCGGTTCGACCCTCACTTCCAAAAGCTAGCGGCGCGCGACGGCCAGTCCCGTAGGGGCGCACGGCGTGCGCCCTGCGTTCGTCCTTCGAGAGCCTCAGGACGAACGGGGACGGACCGCGGTCCGGGCCGAGCGTCGGCATCCCTTGCGCCGCAGCGCGGCCCCGTCCGTAGCGCCGCGGGCCGTAAGTCCTCCGCATCTGCTCTCGTGGCGTCGAATGGGGAGTGCAGAGAGCCTGCCCTGAGCCTGTCGAAGGGGGCTCTGCCCCTCTGCCGGGGGCACGGGGGTGTCCCCCGTATTCGGCTTTATTCCCCCTTCCTGGCGAGAGCCTGCCCTGAGCCTGTCGAAGGGAAGGGGGCCAGGGGGATGGTCGAAACGGCTGTAGGACACCGACGGTATCCAACAAGACCTGGGGTCGGTGCCCGATCATCCGCCATCCTCCGATGGCGCCGCCGAGACGCCCACCGGCTCGGGGCGCGCGACGAAGTCGGCCTTGACGACCGCCGTCGGCGTCTCGCCGGCGAGCTGCGCGCCGCGCAGCGGGGCCCGCGGGCTCACGAGCGTGCCGAGGTCGCGCGCCGCGCCGGGGTTGCACTGGGCGGCGAACTCGTCGCCGAAGAACTTCACGGCCGAGGCGACGGGGTTGTACCCGAGCTGACCGTGGCCGCAGAGCGAGCCCACCTTCATGTTGGATCCGATGCGCTCCATCAGCGCCATGTCCTCCGGCCGGCCCTCGCCGGCGCACAGGCGGTCGAGCACCTCGAGGAGGTGGCTCATCCCCAGCCGGCACGGGAAGCACTTGCCGCAGGACTCCATCTGGTCGAAGGCGAGCAGGTTGCGCGTCAGGTCGACCACCGAGCGGTCCTCGTTGCAGACGATCAGCCCACCCGAGCCGAACATCGCTCCTGCCGCCGCCATCACGTCCAGGTCGAGGATGATGTCGAGCTGGTCGACCGGCAGGACGCCTCCCAGCGGGCCGCCGGTCTGCACGAACTTGAGCGCCTTCCCGCCGGGGTCGCCGCCGCCGCACTCCTCGATCACCTGGCGCATCGTCAGGCCGAACGGCACCTCGACCAACCCCGGATAGGTGATGTCGCCGGAGAGGCAGGCGATGGCCGTGCCCGGGCTCTTCTCCGTGCCGATGCCCCTGAACCACGCGGCGCCCCGGCGCACGATCTCCGGCACGTACGCCAGCGTCTTGATGTTGTTGATGTTCGACGGCTTGCCCCACACGCCCACCGCCGCGGGGAACGGCGGGCGGAAGCGCGGCATCGACCGCTTGCCCTCGATCGCCTCCATGAGCGCCGTCTCCTCGCCGGCGACGTACGATTCGCCGACGAGCGAGACATCCATCTCGAACGCGAAGTCCGTGCCCAAGATGTGCTCGCCGAGGAGGCCGTTGGCATAGCACGCCTCGATCGCCGCGCGCGTGCGGTCGATGGGCGCGTCGTGGCCGTGGCGGATGAAGACGATGCCGTTGGACGCGCCCGTGGCGAACCCGGCGATGATGCAGCCCTCGATCAGCGTGAACGGGTCGGCCTCGAGGATCGTCTTGTCGTTGAAGGCGCCGGGGTCACCCTCCTCGGCATTGCACAGGATGTACTTCTCGGGAGCCGGGTTACCGGCGAGGAACCCCCACTTCACGCCCGTCGGGAACGCGGCCCCCCCACGGCCACGGAGCCCCGAGTCCTTCACCTCCTGGAGCACGAGCTCCGGGTCGAGCTCCGAGACCGCGCGCTCCAACCCCGCGAAGCCGCCGCGCGCGACGTACTGGTCGATGTCGGCCGGGTCGATCTCGCCCGCGTTGCGCAGCGCGATCCGCTGCTGGAGGCGCATCATCGGCAGGTCCTCGCGCCGGGGCAGTCCGGGGTGGTCGGAGTCGACGGTGGCCAGGGCCAGCTCCACGACCGGCTCGCCGTTCTTGATGTGCTGCTCCACGATCGCCGGGACGTGCTCCGGACCGACGTTGGCATACAGCACGCGCGCCGAGGCCGGCACGTAGACGTCGACGAGCGGCTCCGCGTAGCACAGCCCCGTCGAGCCGACCTCCGAGACGGTGGCGTCGATACCGGCCTGGGCGAGGTCGTGCCGGAGCGCGCCGAGCGTGTCGCGCGCGCCGGCCGCCATGCCCAAGAGACCCGTGCTCACGCGGACCCAAGGCTTCATGTGCAGCTCGGTCCAGCGCGCGCTCGCGCGGGCCTTCAGCTTGTCGTACGCCTCACTCATCGGAGGCCGTCCCGTCGGCATCCGCGGCGTCCGCAGCGTCCGCGGCCCTCGCCGCCGCGCGGGCTTCGCGCTCCGCCTTCACGCGCTCCGCCTCTGCCTCGAAAGCCTCGCCACGGCCCTCCTCGACGTCGCTGGCGGCGAGCAGGCCGATGCGGCGGAGCGCCGTCTCGAGCGTCGTGCGGCCGACGATCTCGTGGTCGAAGCTGGTCGCGGGGCCATGGGGGCACACGCCCAGGCAGGTGTTCAGCTTGAGCGTGACGGCGCCGTCGTCCGTATCGCCTTCGCCGTCGAGGCCCAGGCGCTCCATGACGCCGCGGAGCACCGCTTGCGCGCCCAGGACGTGGCACGTCGGTCCCCAGCAGACCTCGATCGTGTGGCGGGCCGGTGGCGTGAAGCGGAAGTTGGGGTAGAAGGACGCGACGCCCCATACCTCGTTGGTG
>JACZSI010000103.1 GCA_022574265.1 Chloroflexota bacterium
TTCGCTCAGCAGGCCGCGGCGCTCGCGGACGCGGGCGTCGATCTCTTCATGCTGGAGACGTTCTCGTCGCTCGCGGAGGTCAAACTGGCGGTGGCAGCCGTGCGGTCGGTCTCGCCGCTGCCGATCGTCGCCCAAATGACGTTCGACGCGGAGGGCGTGACGCCCGGCGGCGATACGCCGGAGGAGGTCGCGGAAGCGCTGGGCGAGCTGGACCTCGCGGCGTTCGGCGCGAACTGCAGCGTCGGCCCCGACCTCATACGCGACGTCGTCGAGCGCATGGCCCGCGTCGCTGAGCTGCCCATCTCGGCGCAGCCGAATGCCGGCCTGCCGGCCTACGTGGACGGACGGATCGAGTACTCGGCCGACCCCGCGTATTTCTCGGACGCCGCCCGTCAGATCGCAGTGGCGGGTGCCCGGCTCCTAGGCGGCTGTTGTGGCACGACGCCCGAGCACATCGCGAAGTTGCGCGACGCGCTCCGGGGCGTCGAGACGCTGGACGGGCCTTCGGCAGGGCGCCCAGCCGCCGTCGCGAAGCCCGCGCGGTCCGCCGCCGCGCCGGAACCGTCGGCGACGGGCCTCGCCGAGCTCCTTGCGGCCGGCGAGTTCGTGGTCACCGCGGAGCTCGCGCCGCCCCGTGGCTTCGACGCCGCCGCGTCGCTGGACAAGCTACGGCCCATCGTCGGGACCGTCCACGCGATCAACGTCACGGACAGCCCACGCGCGCAGGGCCGGATGAGCGCGCTCGCCATGTGCAGCCTCGTGCAATCGAAGCTGGGCGTCGAGACGATCATGCACATGTCGCTGCGACACCGGAACCTGCTGGCGCTGCACTCGGACCTCCTCGGCGCCCACGCGCTCGGCGTGCGCAACGTGTTCACGGTGATGGGCGACGTGCCGCTCGGCGGCGACTACCCGCAGGCGACGGCCGTCAGCGACATCACGGCCTCCGGCCTGATCAAGCTGATGGCGGGTTTCAACCAGGGGGTCGATGCGAACGGCCGCGCGTTGGAGGGACCGACGTCGTTCTTCATCGGGGCGGCGCTCAACCTGAACGCACCGGACCTGGACCGCGAGCTCCGCGTGCTCGAGCGCAAGGTCGCGGCCGGCGCCCACTTCCTGCTGACGCAGCCCGTCTACGAGCCGGAGACGGTGGAGCGCGCGGCGGAGCGGCTCGGCGGCTTCCCGCTGCCGGTGCTCCTCGGCGTGCTGCCGCTGCGCAGCGAGCGCCACGCGCGGTTCTTGCACAACGAGGTGCCGGGTATCTCCGTGCCCGACGCCGTTTTCGAGCGGCTCGCAACCGCCGGAGACGGCGCGGCCGCCGAGGGCATCGCCGTCAGCCAGGAGCTGCTCCGCGCCGTCCGAGGCCGCATCGCGGGCGTCTACTTCATGCCGCCGTTCGACCGCTACGAGGTCGTCGGCGAGACGCTCGCCGGCCTGGACCTGGCCGGGCCGTAAGCGACCGCGCGCTATACTGCCGACGCGCTTGGGGCCGTAGCTCAGCTGGGAGAGCGCTCCGGTGCGGCACCGGAGAAGTCAGGGGTTCTGTCGTAGAGGCCGAGGCGATGTTTCTGGGGCCGTAGCTCAGCTGGGAGAGCGCCTGCTTTGCAAGCAGGAAGTCAGGGGTTCGAATCCCCTCGGCTCCACCAACCCCCCATGCATTACGTCTACATCCTGCAAAGCGAGCGGAACGGCCGCTACTACATCGGACAAACGAACTCGCTGGACCGGCGGGTCCAGCAGCACAACGACGGGCGAGTGAAGGCGACGAAGTACATGCGGCCATGGGTTCTGGTATACCGAGAGGAGTACGCCGAGGGGACTGAGGCGCGCCAGCGCGAACGGTGGTTGAAGGCGCAGAAGAGTCGGCTTTTGTTGGAGCACCTCATCAGGCAGGGAGCGCCGTAGCTCAGTTGGGAGAGCGCTCCGGTGCGGCACCGGAGAAGTCAGGGGTTCGAATCCCCTCGGCTCCACCAAAATCCCCAGCCGCCAGCGCGAATGGTGGTTGAAGGCACAGAAGAGTCGGCTCCTGTTGGAGCACCTCGTCAGGCAAGGAGCGACGTAGCTCAGCTGGGAGAGCGCTCCGGTGCGGCACCGGAGAAGTCAGGGGTTCGAATCCCCTCGGCTCCACCAATCACAAATGGTAGAGTTGAAGTCGCCCCGGTCTTGGCCGTGACCCGTGATAGTCAACGGTTGCGCAATCACGGTGAAGTAGGAGTGAAGCGATGCTGACTCAGGAAGAGAACGACCTGCTGACCAGGATCGGCCCCGGCACGCCTGCCGGAGCGGTGCTCCGCATGTACTGGCACCCGATCTCGCTGGCGCGCGACGTCGATGACGAGCACCCGACCAAGTTCGTCCGTATCTTGGGCGAGGACCTCGTCATCTTCCGCGACAAGTCGGGACGCCACGGATTGCTGGCCGACCACTGCTCGCACCGCGGCGCCTCGCTGCTCTATGGCCGGGTCGAGGAGCGCGGCATCGCGTGCGCGTACCACGGTTGGCTGTACGACTGCGAGGGCAACATCCTCGAGACGCCGCCCGAGCGCAACGACGCGATCATGAAGTCGGTCAAGCACACGGCCTACCCGGTCCAGGTCTACCTGGGGATGATCTGGGCCTACATGGGCCCGCTCCCAGCGCCGCCCATGGTCCACTACGACACGCTGTTCCGAAAGGACGGCACCCGCAAATGGCTGATCCACCCACAGCTCAACGCCAACTGGTTCCAGGCCATGGAGAACTCCATGGACCCGGCGCATCTCCAGATCCTCCACCAGGAATTCATCGGGCGCGGACGGACACCCCCGAGCACCACTCGGGGCTTCACCGACGACGTTGAATCCTACGAGTTCTACGTCACCGATTACGGCGGCCTCATCAAGAAGCGCACCTACGTCAACGGGATGGTGGACGAGCACCCTGTGCTCTTTCCGAATATCCTGCGCCAGGGCGCCAGCTCGCAGTTCCGGGTCCCGATCGACGACACCCACACCCTCCACATGCGCTTGTTCTTCTATCCGACGGAGGATGGCAGCGAGCCCGAGGACGCCTTCGAGCCTGAGATCACCTTCGAAGACCCGATCAAGGAGGACCCGGAGAAGTCGCACCCAGAAACCAGGTTCATCCTGCACAGCGTGAACTCGCAGGACCAGATGGCCTGGGAGACGCAGGGCCCGATCTCGAACCGCGCCGCCGAGCACCTCAGCTACTCCGACCGCGGCGTCGTTCTGCTACGCCGCCACATGAGGGAACAGATCGAGCGTGTCCAGCGCGGAGAAGACCCGCTGGGCTACCAGCGTGACCCCGGCCACCCCATGATCGACACGAACGTCGACGAAGGCGTGCGGCAGATAGAACGAGAGAGGGCCGGCCTCGCACGACGCGTGTAGGACAGACAGGGTCCGCAAAGTGGGGGAGCCAGCCTCACCGGCTCGTGGCCACGGTCGCGGTGGTGCGCATTCACTGAACGGATGCGATGGGTGATCCGCTCCGCGCAAGTCAGCGGCGCTACCCCTTAAGGGTCAAGGGCAGTGCCCTTGCGGGGTCCTCGATCAGCGACGCCACCGTATTGAGGAACGGCGCTGCTCTGGCCCCGTCGGCCGCGCGGTGGTCCACCGAGAGCGTGAGCGTCATCATCGGCTCCACGCTGGGCTCGCCCTTCACCGCGACCACGCGGTCGGAGATGCGCCCGACGGCGAGGATGGCCGCTTGCGGCGGGTTCACGATCGCGTCGAAAGCGTCCACGCCGTACATGCCCAGGTTGGTGATGCTGAACGTGCCGCCCGCGATGTCCTCGGGCCGGAGCTTGCCGGAACGGGCCCGCTCCACGAGCTCCGTCCGGCGGGCCGTGATCTGCTCCAGGCTCATCTGCTCGACGCCGTGGATCACGGGCACGATCAGCCCATCGTCGATCGCGACGGCGAGGCCGATGTGCACGCTGGGGTGGAGCGTGATCGTCCCGTCGGCCCACGAAGCGTTCATCCGCGGGTGCTCGACGAGAGCGGCCGCGCACACCCGCACGAGGATATCGGAGACGCTTGGGACGCCCCCTCCACTCCGGCGGCGCTCTTGGCGCCAGGCCCGGAGGGCGCGCGTGTTCACTTCGCGCACCAGGTAGAAGTGCGGCACCTCGGCCCAGCTTCGGCTCAACCGCTCCGCCATGACGCGCCAGACGTTGCCCACGCTCGTCTGCTCGCCCGTGGGCGCGGGAGGCGTGGCTGCTTGCACCGGAGGGACGTCGGAGGGCGCCTCGCCTTCGGCCAGGATGAGCGCGAGGCTCTGGCCCAGGGTGACGTCGTCGCCCTCGGCGGCGCTGATCGAGGCCAGCGTCCCGGAGGCGGGCGCCTCGACCTCGACCGTCACCTTGCCGGTCTCGACCTCCACGAGCGGCTCGCCTTGGACGACCCCCTCGCCCTCGGCCTTGAGCCACCGGGTCAGCGTGCACGTCTCGGGGGCGATGCCCCAATCGGGCATGACGACGTTCGTTGCCAGCGTGGGCCTCCTCCCTCGTTCCTGAGCCGCCTACTTCAGCTGGACCTCGATCTCATTCCCGTCGGGGTCTTTCACGCGGAACTGCGTGCGGCCCGAGGCGTTCGTTCTCGGCCCGTCGTAGGGTTCGGCGCCGTGGGCCCGCATGAAGGCCAGCACGGACTCGATGTCCGCGGCGCCTTCGAGCACCACCGCGAAGTGATTGAGGTTCCCCTGTCCCTGCGGAGCGAGGTCGGGGCTGTGGCGGATCAGCAGCCGCGTCCCTCCACCGAGCGCCACGCGGACGCGCTCAGGGTCATCTCCGGCCTTGGGGTCGAACATCCGGTAGAAGGCGACTGACCGCTCGACGTCATGCACGTTGAGCACGAGGTGCGCGATCCCCGCGACGCTGAAGGGCTGTTCCATGGCGCTTCCTCCCCCGTGCCGGCCCCGCTGCCGGCGTGGCGCAGCATACGCCGAATCATGGAGTGCCCGCTCCCCGGAGCGCACGCGAAGCCGGAGGCGGGTAGAATCCGCCGCAGCGCCGGACTGGACCAGGTCGGGCCGGGCCGGCATCCTATCTCATCGCCACTGGGGGTAAGCGTGGAGCTCAGCGAAGTCATGCCGTTCCTGGAGGAGAACCATCTCGCCGTCGTCACGACCGTCGGCGCGTCCGGCAAAGCACAATCGACCGTCGTCAGCGCCGCCTTCTACGACGGGAAGATGTCGTTCGTGTCGCGCGCTCGCACGATGAAGGTCAAGAACGTGCGCCGGAACGGCCGGTGCGGCGTGACGGTGATCCGCCCGCACGACACGCGCTACGTGACCATCGAAGGCCCCGCGGTGGCCCATGGGTGGGACGACACGCCAGCCGGCGAGCTGCTGTCGCTGCTGCGGGGCGCGTACGGGGCCGCGGGCCGGGAGACCGGCGCCGACGACTTCGAGAGCCGGATGCGTGAGGAGCAGCGCAACGTCGTCCGCATCACCCCGGAGCGCATCTACGGCAGCATCTAGCCGCGTGACTGCGAGCCGGCTGTGGGACTCGGCGGATGAGCATCTTCACCGACTGGCCGGGCGGCCTCGTCGGCCTTCTCCTCACGGTGCTGTTCGGGGCCGTCGGACTGATACTCCTGGGGTACCTCGGGCGGCTCGCCCTCGAGCTCGCGGCCCACGTGTTGGACAGACCGCTGAGGGCGCGGGACAAGCTTGTGATGGCGGCCGTCATCCCGTTGGTCCTGCTGCTGGTCTGGCGGCTGAGCTTCCGGCAGGTCTCGTACGGGACGGTGGCTGCGTTCCTATTCGTGGGGGCTTGGCTTTGGACGCGGAACCTGCTCCGGGGCGAGACGTGGCTCTCGCCGCAGGAAAGCCGTTTCAACAGCGAGTACATCGGCCCGGCCACGCTGCTGATGATCGCGGTGCTCATGGCCTGGAACGCGGTGGCGCCGTTCATCTGAGGTGGGTCCTGACGGGCGCCATCCGAGTGCTCCAACTTGCGTGATATAGTCCGCGGCGAACGCCGATAGAGGAGGGCCGGGAGTGCTGAAGGAGCACGAGCTGACCAGCGGCATGAAGGTGCTGGAGGCGCGGCCGGACACGCGGCAGCGGCGCCCCGGCGTCGTGCTGCTCCACGAGCGCTATGGGATCGACCAGCACACCAGGGACCTCGGCGAGAAGCTTGCCGCGGACGGCTTCGTGGCGCTGCTGCCGGATATGTTCCACCGCTTCGACGGCGACCGGGAGGCCCTGCGCCGGGGCGATGTCCGCGCTGACATGGCGGACGACGAAGCGCTCGCGGACCTCGACGAGGCGGTCGCCTTCCTGCGCGGCCTTCCATACACGACCGACGAGGTCGGCATCATCGGCGTCTGTCAGAGCGGACGGCAGCCGCTGCTGTTC
>JACZSI010000104.1 GCA_022574265.1 Chloroflexota bacterium
AGGTCGTTAACGGACCCGAAGCTGCTGTCGGAGACCGGGCCATCGCCGGTCCGGTTACCGCGGTCCGTGCCGTTCGATCAGCCGACTGAGCCCAGCGCGGGTCAGTCCAGTCTGCTTGGGCCCGAGGATCTCGCCTAGCGTCCGCGTCGGGATCGGTTCTCGAGTGTTCTTGATCGTCGTGAAACGCGTGGCGGTTCCAGTCCGCTTGCTGAGCCAAACGCCGTGCTGTGCGTTCCGCACTTCGTCCCAGCCATCAAGCTTGAGCAACCGGATCAGCTGCCGCCCGGTGATCGCGGGGAGCTGTCGTTGCATGGCCTATGGCTAGACGCCGACTAGATCACGGTCAGCCCGCTGCTGCGTCTCTGGCACGGAGAAGATCTGCGGCTGGTAGAACGGGCCACTCGCGGTCAGGTCGCCGTGGAGTGACTGAGGCCAATCGGTTCCTACGCCGCGTATCGTGACTTCAGGCCGCCCGGCCTTCGCCTCGTGGAACGAGATATTCCAGCGCTCGAAGAACCGCTCGCGCTCGCCTGCATCCTCGAGGAGGTTGAGGTGTTCGACGACGAGTGCTTTAAGAGAGGCCTGACACTGGCGGAGGGTACGCGCGTACGTGCTCGTGCTGAGCTCGATGCACGTCCCGACCCACTTAGAGCCCTCGCGCTGAAAGGCGAGTGTGAGAAGAACGTGCCCCTTGTGGTGCGTCTGCCGTGGCATGATCGTTGGCTCCTTCGTCGCGATGAGCTATCGCTCAAACCGTCGTGGCGCCACGTGTGGACTCGGCCAGCGCTGCCTGGCGCTGGCTCAGCCTAACCTCCCTCATCCTCTTGGTCGGAAGATACTGCTCGCTCACACGGGCTGGCATGGTGGTACACCCGTTGCGCCTCGGGTGTAGCCCCCCAATAACTGCCGGGGTACTCCCCCTCATCCCCGTCGGTGGCGTGCCGCAAGATAGCACAGCCACAAGGATACGACAATTAGATACGCGTGGCTTGGTAGCGGTGTCCAACGCATGCCAATCAGGACGCTTTTGGCGTGCATCTAGCTTCTAAAACCGTTGCCGAGCCGGCTTTCGGGTCCGAGGAGGGTTCGACTCCCACGCGCCTCAGCCAGATAATGAACCGCAAATCATGAAGGACGCCAGATCGGAGCGGTGAGCTATGGCGCAGAGCGGTAAGCCGGTGGTGTTCGTGACCGGGGCGGGGCGCGGCATCGGCAAGACGTTGGCCCTGGGGTTCGCCCAGGAGGGATACCGCGTCGGCGTTGGCTCGACGACGACGGCGCGCAACGAGGCGGTGGCCGCGGCGATCGTGGCGGACGGCGGCGAGGCGCTGCCCATCGAGATCGACGTGGCCGACGAGCGAAGCGTGGCGGCCGCGGTCGGCGGGCTCGTCGAGCGTTTCGGCCGCATCGACGTCTTGATCAACAACGCGGCCCTGAAGCCTGGCTTCGTCAAGGACAGCGAGCGGTTGCTCAAAGACCTCCCGCTCGCGACCTGGCAGCGTGTGCTGGGCGTCAACATCACGGGCGCCTTCCTATGCGCTCGCGCCTGCGCGAACGTCATGGTGGAACAAGACGGTGGCAGCATCATCAACGTTTCGACGCTCTCCGCGGTGAACCCGCGAGAGGGCGAGCCGGCGTACGCGGTGAGCAAGGCCGCGCTCAACATGCTCACCAAGGTCCATGCGATGGAGGTGGGGCAGCACGGCGTGGCGGTCAACGACATGGCCGTGGGCTTCACGCTCGACGCGGAGCAGGCCGGGTCGGTGGCTCCCGAGCGGCGCGCCCGCGCCATGCGGCCGGAGGCGTGGCTGCCGTTGGCCCTCCACCTGGCGCACCAGACGCCGGCCGAGATGAACGGCGAGGTCATCGACGCGATGGCATGGAACGAGGCCCACGGGCACGGCGGTCGTGATGTCTGGGGCTGGGGTGGCCAGCCGACGCCGGTCCGTTAGACGTCGCCCATCGCGGGCCGCTAGGCCACCACGGCGGTGATCAGCGCTTGCATCTGCGCGCCACCGCCCAGCTCCGTCTGCAGTGCGTGGCGCGCCGGGCGGCTGTCGGCGTCCGGGAACGTCTCCAGCCAGGCCTTGTCGATGTGGTCGCGCACCCCGCGATCCTTCAGCAGCAGCATGACGAAGATGATGTCGTCCACCGTGCCGCCGGCGAGCTCCATGAACTTCGCCATGTTCTTGAACATGTTCTCGGCCTGCTTGTCGAGGTCGTCGGGGCGCTCGCCGGTCTCGGGGTCCGCCGTGCTGATCCCCGATGAGTAGATGACGTTCCCGATCCGCGACCCCATCGGGATCGCGCCGCCTCGATGCCCCCTGCCCGGAACGTTTATCGATCTGCGGTCCGCCATGGCGCTCCCTCCGGCTCCGACGTTTCCGGGAGTATACGCACCGCCGCGCGAGAAGGTTGAGCGCCGCTGCTATCATGCCTATCCGGCCTCGCGCGGCGCGGGCAGAGAGGTGAGAGGGGATGGGGCTCTTCACATCGCGCACGGAAGTCGTCAAGCGGAACATCGCCGGGGCGCTCGCCGGCGAGCCCGTCAGGACGCCTCCGGGTCACACCGTCGTCGTGAGCCAGGTCGGTGGCTGGAGCGTCATCTTCGACGTCGACTCGCCGGAGGAAGGGCCTCCGCCCATCTTCTTCGGCCCCCGCAAGGTGTCGCGGATCGGCATACCGTTCACCGCGCGTGATGGGTTCGTCTGGGACCTCAAGAGGCGCCGGCTCGTCGGCGACAAGATCTATGAGCGGCGCACGAAGTGGAGCACCACGGGCGGGACGTCCTGGAAGCAGGAGTTCGAGCGGATCCAGCCGCAGCTGAAGCCGCCCGCGATCGCGTTCGGGTTCGGCGACTTCGACTACGAATTCACCATCGAGACGAACGATGAGGCGAGGCTGCACGAGCTCTTCGAGCCGCGGTCGTTCCGGGACCTGTTGCAGGAGCAGCCAACCATCCGCCTGAGGACGGAGCAGGACGAGAAGGGATGGATGGCGTCGCTCGTCCCAGAGCTCCCCGAGGGAGTAGCGGCCCTCTTCTTCCAGGACCGTTCCCTCCTCCGGGACGCTGCCGACGTCCAGAGCGTGCACACGCTCCTGCGCGCTGCCATCGAGCAGCTGGTGGCGATCGGCTCCGCCGATGCGAAGCCGCCCCGCATCTTCTGACTGTGCGCCTACGCTTCGCTCCGGCTCCGGACTAAAGCAGGCACGCGCTGCTCCGGCCCGTGGTGCTCGGCGAACGCGCTCCTGACTGTGCGCCTACGCTCTGCTCCGGCTCCGGACTAAAGCGGCACGCGCTGCTTCGGCCCTCGGTGCCCGGCCCACGCTTTGCCTGGCTGTGCGCCTACGGCACCGCGTTCAGGACATCGTCGCGCACGTTCGCGACCAGCCGCCAGCTCGCTCCGGCGTCGTCGCTGCGGTAGAGCAGGTAGCCGTCCGTCTCCGCGTACACGACGCTCGGGTCTGACGGCGCGAACTCGATCTCGCGGAACGGGCTGAGCCCGCCCAGCGCCTCGACCTGCGGCGCGGCAACGACCGTCTGCACCGTCCGGAGCCCGTCCGTCGAGCGTCGCAGGGCGTCGAATGCGGAGAAGATGACGAGGTTGGGGTCGGCGGGCGACACGGCGATCGGACCGTTGACCTGCACGATGGCGCTCTGCGCCCACGTCGCCCCGGCGTCGCGCGAGACCCAGCCGAAGTAGGTGCCGTCCTCGTTCGCGTAGATGACCTGGCCGTCGCCCGAGACGGCGAAGCTCGTGATCTGCTTGTACCGGAGCTCGTCGGCGAAGAGCTCCCACGTCGCGCCGGAATCGGTACTGCGGGCGAACCCGAGGTTCTGGCCCAGGTCCTGGAGGTTCAGTGCGAATGTCAGGATCGTCGCCGGCTGGTTGGGAACGGGCCTCATCACCCAGTAGCCGTTCCTGCCGTCGTAGGGCCCCAGCGGCACGCGGTACCACGACTCCCCGCCGTCGACCGTGCGGTAGAGCCCGCCCTCGTAGTAGCTGGCGATGCCGCTCACCCCGGAGAACGACGGCACGCCGCCCTCGAGGCCAGCCACCGCGATCAGCGGGTCGGTGGGGTCGAAGCGCACGGAGTTCACACGGGAGGTCGGGAAGCCGCAGTTCACCTGCCGCCAGCTTTCGCCGCCGTCGGTGCTCCGATAGACGCCGGCGCCCGCGGTCTGGGGGGCGCCGGTCGTGGGTCCGGGCGAGTCGAGCGTCGCCGCCATCAGCACCGAGGGGGCGCTGGGGGCGTACGCGATGTCCCAGATCTCAGGGTAGGAGAAGTCGGACCGCAGGCCGGCGCGGAGGCGCGTCCAGGTAACGCCGCCGTCGGTGGTGCGGACGAAGCCGTTGCGCTCGGTGCCGAGGATCACCGTGTCGGCGTCGTTGGGGTGGACCGTCAGCGAGCGGAAGACGCGGTCCCCATCGGCGCCGTTGGCGCTTGGACCGGATGGGCCGGAGACGACCGTGGCGTCGTAGGGCGCCTTGCACGGCTCGGGCGTCGGCGTCGGTATCGGCGTTGGCGTCGCGGTCGTCGGCGTCGGCATCGGCGTGGGCGTTGGTGGCGCTGTCGGGGTGGCGGTGGGCGTCGGGATCGGCGTCGCCGTCGGTATCGGAGCGGTCGTCGGCGTTGGCTCGGGGGACGGCGCCGGCGAGGCGGTGGCCGTGGGCGCCGGCTCAGGCGCCTCGAGCGAAGGGGTGGGCGTTCGGGCAGGTTCCGGGGGCGCGCACGCGGTCACGACGGCGGCGAGCAAGACGATCGCGCTCAGTGCGTGGGGACGCTTCTGCAGGATCACGCCGAGGGGTGTCTTCACGGTGTAGGCTGATGCCCTGCGTCGTTGCAGTCTCCCCGTTGGGGAGCCCCGCAGCCACCAGGCGGAGCACGTGCGCCGACGAGGGATCGGCCCGCATCGTGCAACGCCCGCGGCGCGAAGTCAACGTGGCCCGTCACGGCACCGCGGCCGTCTTCGCTCGCCCGTGACTCAGGGGCGCCACCAGCGCACGACGAGAGCCAGGAGGAGCCATGGTTGCGTACCGCGTGATCGGCAAGCCGACCCCGACCGACGTCGACGGCAAGGCCACGGGCGCCACGCAGTTCACGCCCGACGTTCGGCTGCCGGGCATGCTGTGGGGCCAGGTGCTGCGCAGCCCCTTCTCCCACGCGCGCATCACACGTATCGACACGTCGAAGGCCGAGCGGCTGCCTGGCGTCCGCGCGGTGCTGACGGGCGATGACGTGCGCGGCATCCGGTACGGACGGCGGTACAAGGACGTGCCGGTCCTCGCCCAAGACGTCGTGCGCTTCATCGGCGAGCGCGTGGCGGCGGTGGCCGCCGAGGACGCGGCGACCGCCGCCGCGGCCGCGGCGCTCATCGAGGTGGAGTACGAAGAGCTGCCGGCGGTCTTCGACCCCCTCGAGGCGATGCGCGACGACGCGCCGCTGCTCCACCCGGACGTGAACAGCTACGAGGGCCTCCCCGAGCACCTTGACCCGCCCTCGAACGCCTTCGTCCGCGACGTGACGACCAAGGGTGACGTGGAAGCCGGCTTCGCCGCCTCGGACGTCATCGTCGAGAACGAGTTCACGGTGGCGCGGACGCACCAGGCCTACATGGAGCCGCACGCCTGCGTCGCCTGGGAGGACGGCGCGGGCAAGCTGCAGGTGTGGTCGGCCTCCAAGGCGCCCCACGGCCTCAAGCAGACGCTGGCCGCGGCGCTCGGGCGCGACCCCGGCACCATCCGCGTCAACCCCGTCGCCATCGGCGGCGACTTCGGCGGCAAGGGCGCTGCGCTGGACGAGCCGCTCTGCTGCTTCCTGGCGCTCCGCGCCGGGCGGCCCGTGAAGATGGTGATGGGCTACACGGACGAGCTCACCGCCGCCGCGCCCCGGCACGCGGGCGTGCTGCGGTTGAAGACGGGCGTCAAGCGCGACGGCACGCTCCTCGCCCACCAGACGCAGGTCATCTTCGACGGCGGGGCCTACGGCGGCCTGCGGCCCGGAGCCAACCTGGCCGGCGCGGGCCATAGCGCCGGGTTCTACCGCATCCCCAACGCGCATATCGAGGTCATGCGCGTCTACACCAACAACCTCCCCGGCGGGCAGATGCGCGCCCCCGGCTCGCCGCAGGGCTTCTTCGCGGCCGAGTCCCACATGGACTGCGTCGCGCGCGCCATCGGCATGGACCCGCTGGAGTTCCGTCTCAAGAACCTCATCACGGATGGCGAGGAGACGATCGAGGGGGACCGCTACCGCGGCATCCGCGCCCGCGAGACGCTTCAGGCGGCGGTCGCCGAGGCCGGTTACGCCGAACCCAAAGCGCCGGGCGTCGGCCGCGGCATTGCC
>JACZSI010000105.1 GCA_022574265.1 Chloroflexota bacterium
ATGGACCAGATGGCCTTGTGCACGATGCCGGCGTTGATCTCATCCCACGTCCGTCCGGCGTCCCGGCTGCGGAACATGCCCGACGTCGTCGTGCCCGCGTAGAGCGTCTCCGGCTCGTCGCAGTCCACGACCACCGCCGCGCGGAAGCCTCCCTGGCCCTCGAAGCCCACGAGGCGTGCCGCGTAACCCTGGGCGCCCGGCTCCGCCAGGTACAGCCCATCGTTGGTGCCCAGGTACAACGTGTGTCCGTTGGTCGCTCCCATGAGTCCCTCCTATGAACTTCAGCCCGCCACTCGCTGGGCCGATGATATCCCAACGCGCGCCTTATTCCTCAAGCCGCAGGACCTGCCAGAATTCGTCGCGCGTCGAACGGGCGCGCGCCTCGTCGATGCCGAAGAACCCAAGCACGCGGCAGCCGGCCCCCGCCGGCACCCGCAGCAGGCCGAGCAGGATGTGCTCGGTCCCGATCGGATACGTCTCGCTGAAGAGCGCGGCCTCCTCGAGCGAATAGTCGAGGACCGCTCGCGCCGCTGGCGTGTGCGGGACGCCCGCGTAGTCCACCGGCGCGTCGTCCACACCGTCGCGGCGCCTCCCGTGCAGCAGGACGAACTCCGTGTGCGCCAGGACGACGGCCAGGTCGACCCCCATCTTGGCGAGGATCAGCCCCCCGGCGCATGCCGGCTCCTTGAGCACGCCCAGCAGCAGGTGCGCGGTCATCACGCCGGGGCGCTCGATGCGGCCGCCGCTCCGCGCCTCGACCGCATGGTCCCACGCAAGCCGCGCGCACCGCCCCATGCGTTCTGTTTCCATGTGTGCCCCTAACGGTGGGTCCTTCGCCGAGGAAGGACTGCGGACTGAAGCGGCACGCGCGCCTTCGCCCGTCGGTGCCAGGCGCACCGGGAATGCCGTCGTTCCGGGCGCAGTCTACGACACGGGGCGCGCGGCGCCCTGCTTGACGAGCGTCTCGCGCCCCACGAACGCCAGCAGCAGCGCGCCCGCCAGCAGGATCGGCGCGTAGACGATGAAAGGCACGCCTGGGTTGTACGCATTGGCGAGGACGCCGCCCAGCAGTGGTGCGCCGACGCCGCCGATCTCCGCGATGGTCCTCCGCATGGCCTGGAGCCGCCCTCGCACGGCGGGCGGCAGGACGTCGTACGTCGAGGTCGCAAGCGAGCCCAGCGAGAGCCCGTTGGCGACGCCCATCACCGACACCAGCACCGCCAGCTGGAGGAACGTGTCGGAGAAGGGCAGGAGCACGAACGCCAGCGCGGGCAGCCCGGTGCTCGGGACCGTCGCCCACTTGCGTCCGACCTTGTCGATGATGAATCCCGCCGGAACGATCATCGCCAAGACCAAGACGCCGGAGATGGAGAAGAGGACGCCGATCTGTGCCGGCGAGAAGCCCAGCTGCGAGCCCGCGTACAGCGGGAGCATGGCTTGGAGCGTCATGCGGAAGACGAAGCTACTGAAGGTCGCGAACACCAGCACCGCGTACGTCGCCCGCAGCGGCCGCTCGATCTGCTTGAGCAGGCCCACCATCGCCTCCACGCGCCGCGCCGGCGAGAGCATGCTGCGAAGCGAGCGCGCTCGGCGCGGCGTGGACTCGGCGGGCCGCGGGTACGCCTCGTGCGCGATGGCTCCGAGGAGCACGGCGGCGAGCGCGAGAGCCGCGAATACGACGAAGATCGCCTGATAACCGGCCCGCCCGATCAGGATGCCGCCCACCAGCGGCCCCAGCGCCAAGGCGGCCGTGTGCGTGCCGTGGAACCCGCTCATCAACCGCCCCCGCTGCTCGAGGCGCACGAGGTCGATCCCCGCGATCTCACGGCCGATCGCCCAGAGGACATCCCCCGCGCCGACCACGAACATCGCCGCCAGCACCACCGTGAACCAGGGCATGACCGCCGCCGCGACGGCCGCCAGGCCCACCAGGGCCGGGCCCGCCACCATCGTCCTCCGCGAGCCGAAGCGGTCCACCATCAAACCGCTGAGCGGCGTCGCCACGAACCGCCCGAGTGCGAACGCCGTGATGACCTGTGCGGCAGCGCCCACCGAGACGTCGAACTCCGTGACGAAAACCGGGATCGCCGGCAGCACCATCGAGAACCCCAGCCCCGAGATCATCGCGGAGATGTAGAGCGGGATGATGGCCCGCACGGTTCGGTTGAGGCGGAGCGTTGCGATGGCTTCTCCACGCCGGCCCGGCATGCCGGCGCGGCGCGCACAGGCTAGCGCCGGGACAGCCGGCCGACAAGCGTTCGACAGCGCGGCGCGTTTGCGCGTACGCTCCCTCCATCGCCGCACCGGCGGCCCGGCGCTGCCGGGAGGACTGCTGGAGGTCTCCGTGGTCAAGCAGGCCAAGCTCACCTACGACCCCGCCGCTCGCTTCGACGTCGACTCCACCGAGGTCGTCTACCGCGACGACGGCCAGACGCAGTGGCCGATGACCGTGTTTCGGCCCCGTGCAGGCGGCCCGTTCCCGGCGCTCCTGCGGGTGCACGGCGGCGCGTGGAACGTGGGCGACCGCGAGGGGAACGCACGCATCGACCGCGCGCTCGCCGAGTGCGGCATGGTCGTCGCGGCCATCGAGTTCCGCCGCGCCCCGGACCACCCCTATCCCGCGCAGGTCCAGGACACGAACTACGCGGTCCGCTGGCTCAAGCTGCACGCGGCGGACTTCGACGTCGACCCCGCCTGCTTCGGCGGCGCGGGCGATTCGAGCGGCGGCCACACGATGATGCTGAGCGCCATGCGGCCGGACGACCCGGCCTACGCCGCGCTCCCCCTCGATGGCGGGGACGGCGTGGACGCGTCGGTGGCCTACGTCATCGCCCTGTGCTCCGTGCTCGACCCGTACACCCGCTACTTCTACGACCGGAGCGACGGGAAGGCCGACCGGGCCGAGCGCGCCGAGGCCTACTTCCTGACCACCGAGACCATGAAGCAGGCCAACCCGCAGATGATCCTCGAGCGAGGCGAGGTCGTTCGCCTCCCGCCCACCCTCATCATCCAGGGCGACGCCGACGACAACATCCCGAACAACGTCCCGCTCATGTTCGAGGAGGCCTACACTGCTGCGGGCGGCTCGCTCCAGCTCGAGTGGTTCTCGGGCATGCCCCACCAGTTCGCCCGCGATCCAGGCGCCGAATCCGACCGCGCCATCGAGATCATGCGCTCGTTCATCGCCCGGCAGGTCGCCGCGTGTGCTTCGTAGCAGAAGGGAGAGATGCGATGAGCTATCAGGCCCTCGATCCGACCAAAACGGCTGTGCTGTTCTTCGACATGCTGAACCGCTACCACACCAACGACGAGCCCCTCGTGCTCAACTGCGTCAGGCTGCGGGACGCGGCCGACGAGCACGCCATCCCCGTCTTCTTCGCCGCCGCCGACCACCGGCCCGACGGCGAGGACGCCGCGATGCTGCTCTCCGACACGAACTACGCCCTCGAGCCGTGGCCCGACCCCGAGCACGCCCACATCGGCCACAACCGGACGATGGTCTCCGGCAGCGACGAGATACAGATCCTCGACGCGCTCCGGGCCGGGCCCAAGGACTACGTCATCAAGAAGCACCGGTGGAACGCCTTCCACCAGACGAACCTGGAGCTGAGCCTCCGGACGCGCGGCGTGGACACGATCGTGCTGTGCGGCGGCGCGACGCGCATCGGCATCGCCAGCACGGCCTACGGCGCACGCGACCTCGACTTCAACCTCGTCATCGTCCGCGACTGCTGCTCCGACTCGCTGGCGGACACGATGGACCAGTTCATGGAGCGCGTCTTCCCGTTCATGGCGCGCGTGCGGACGCTGGACGAGACCATCGCCATGATGCAAGCGGGCAGGGTGGGCTAGCACCCCCGCGCTCCCACTGGGCATCCGCTGCGCGGATAGCGGCCCGCACGACGGCGCCGTGCAACGCTGCCCTATAGTGCGTTGACAGCGTCACTAGGCGATGAGATAAGATAGTAGTGGTCAGCCTTGGGGCCAGTGCAACGAGGCGGACAAGCACGTTACCGCGAGGTGTGGATGATGCGAAGAGCAGGTAAGGGACGGACGCGACTTCTTGTGACCATCGCTGGCGTGCTGATGATGGCGCTGGCCCTGAGCGGCGTGACCGCCGCCGCGGGGCCCGGCGAGACCGGCAACGGCACCATCCCCCCCGGTTTCACGAAGGTCACGTTCATCCACACGGCCGACGGGCCCCCCGAGGTGGCAGTCGAGCACGCGAGCGACGCAGGCGCGTCGCCGTTCTCGTCGGGCACCGCGCCCGCGTGCAGCGACGACACGACCGACGGGTCCGACCAGTGCGATAGCTTCTCGTGGAGCGGGCGGTACTGGGAAGGCGCCGCGGTGACTTACAACGTCAACCTGAACAACTCCAATGACGACGGCGGGTTCCTGGCCGCGGTCCAGGCGAGCGCCGACACCTGGGCAGCCGATGCGGACTCCGACTTCGACTTCACGTTCGGCGGGACGACCGAGCGTAAGGCATCGAGCCTCAAAAACAAGATGGACGGCTACAACGACGTCACGTGGGAGAGCCTCAACAAATACCAGAACCCCATCGCCGTCACCATATTCTGGTACTACACCTCAACGGGTCTGGTCGTGGAAGCCGACCTCATCAACAACAAGAACTACGCCTGGGCAACGGACGGGGACCTCACCGCCTACGACGTCCAGAACATCGACACGCACGAGTTCGGGCACTACCTGGTCTTGGACGACCTCTACGACGACAGCGACAGCGCGCTGACCATGTACGGCTACGGCGCGCTGGGCGAGACGCAGAAGAGCACGCTGGGCACCGGCGACGAGTTGGGCATCGCGTCCATCTACCCCACCAGCACGCCCACTCCTACCGGGAGCATCGCCGGGACCGTGACCGATGATGCGGGAACCCCCAACGGCATCGACGGCGCCACGGTATCCACCGGCACCGGGCAGTCCACCACCACGGCCGGCGACGGCTCCTACACGCTGACGGACGTGCCGACAGGCAGCAGCACGGTGACGGCCGCCGCCGATGGGTACTTGGGCGCCGCTGACTCGACCACAGTGGTCGAGAACCTAACCTCGCTCGTCAGCTTCACGCTGGCCGCCGTGCCTACGGGCACCATCACTGGCACCGTGACCGACGCTGCTGATAGCAACACGATCGGCGGCGCGACGGTCTCGACTGACACTGGCGAGGACGCGACGACGGACACCAATGGCTTCTACACGCTGACAGGTGTTCCCACGGGCGAACGCACCGTATCAGTCGCCGCCGCGGGATACGGGGACGCGTCGCAGGACGTGACCGTGACTGACGGAGGCATCGCCATAGCCGACTTCCCCCTCACCGAGCAAACCGTGGCCACGAGCGTGTCGGTCGGTCCGTTCACGTACAGCGGCGACGGCGGGAGGTCCAAGGACAAGCACGTTTCGGTGACCATCGCGCTCGTCGACAACCTGGGTGACGCTGCGGGCGGCGCGTCCATCTCCGTCCGGATGGACTCCAACTCCGGCGGGTCCGCGACCGGGTCGGGGACGACCGGGTCCACCGGAACGATCACGTTCACTTGGAGCAACGCGCCCGGAGACTGCTACACCACCACGGTCACGAGCGTCACCTTCGGCGATCTGACGTTCGACCCAACCGATAGCACGTCCGTCGAGGTGTGCAAGACCGAGTTCTAGGGCACCGGCCGCTGCCAAGCGGCTCGATCAGAGACAACGCAGAGAGGGCTGGCATCCGCCAGCCCTCCTTCTTTCTCGCGTCCCACGAGCGGCTACATCTGGAAGACGAGCGACTTGATCGTCACGGGCACGGTGCCCGACGGCTCGAGGACCGCCCCCAGGTCGATGTAGTCGAAGTCCCGGAGCGCGATGCCGTCGATGGACAGCACGTCGTTCTCCAGGCCGAAGTCGTCCTTGAGGACCGTGCCGACGAGCCCCGCCAGGTCGCGGTCGAACACGAGGTAGATCGGCTTCCCCCCGGCCAGCGTGCGGGGCAGACCGTCCATCAGCCCACGGCAGAAGGCCGCGATCCGGGCCGCGGCCGGCGGCCCCTCCCACAGGAAGACGAGCGCGACCTCCGCCTCTCCCTCCTCGAGGTCGAACGTGCGGAAGTGGCGCTGCACGCTCGCCGCGATGGCCTGCGGATCGATGTCGCCGCTCAGGTCCACGTCTGGCCGCAGCACCTGGAGGTTCTTGCGCGGCAGCAGCACGTCGGCCGAGCGGTAGATCGTGTTGCCGCTCACCTGCACCGTGTACTGCGACGCCCCCATGACCGTGGCGCGGATGCGCTCCGCCGCCTCTTCGA
>JACZSI010000005.1 GCA_022574265.1 Chloroflexota bacterium
CAGCAGCAGCACCATCTACGTCAATATGCATACCCGTTGCAATCAACCCGCATGCATCCAGCACCGGGCGCAGTTCGGTTAACGGAACACCAATAAACCCGCCCACCTCCACGGCTTCATACCCAATGGCATTCAGTTTCTTAAACGTAGGCTCCAGGTCCTCAGGCTTTTTAAGTAAATCACGAATGGTCCAACACTGCGCGGCAATCTGTGTCATGGTAAACCTTTCTCCGTTACGGATGCTTACTTCGGCGCTGCCCAGCCAGGTGATGCGATTCACCGAAGAGGTGCCCATTGTACGTTTCCGGTTTTATCCGTCAATCGCAATATGAACCTGCGGCATCCGCTGGAGGGTAAAAATAAACAACTCAACTATCATGCGCTTCACTCTGTCGGCAGCAGCTTGGCCAGCGTCTCCACCATCTCCCGCCGTCGCCCCACGAACAGGACACCACCCCGATACCGCACCTTGGACCAGCGCGGCGCCGGGTCAAGCGCCTCCATCCTGGCCTCGGCTGCCGCGACGCTCCCGCACGGCGCCGGCACGCGCACTTCGCCGCCGCCGGCGACGTCGACCTCGCTCTCGCCCCAGGCGGTGCCGGTGCGCAGCCGGTCCCTATTGCGCAGGGCGCGCGCATAGGCGACCTCGACCAGCTCGGGGTCCATGGCCGTGTCCTGGCCCGTCGCTTTCGCCAGGTCCCACCCGTGGACCAGCATCTCTTGGAGCTGCCCGATGGCGTAGTCGACGGCCGGCCGCTCGCCCTGGCGGGTCGTCACGGTGCGGGCCATGGCCCCGGGGGCCTTCACTGCCGCCAGCGCACCCGTCCTCGCCTCGTCGAACGCCGCCAGCGGGTCGTCCCCGAGCACGTTGTCTCCCCAGTTCTGGGGGCCGTTGCCCTCCAGAACGCTCTTCACGTTACGCGTGCCGCTCACCATGTGGCTCACCAGCTGCCGGACGTTCCATTCCGTGCAAGGCGTGGGGTCGTCCCACTGGTCCGGCCGGACGGCCGCTATGTACTCGCGTGTGCGGGTCACTGCCTTCTCGTAGAGCCGAGGGGCGTCTACTTCAGGATCCGTCTGCGTCGTCAATCTCTCTTCTCCGGGCCCGTCGATCTTGGGGTCACACTACCGGGCCACCGCTGTCGCGTTACAACCCGAACAGCCGCTTCGCGTTGCCATACACGATCTTGCGGAGGCTCTCCTCGGGGATGTCCTCCCGAGACTCCAGGAACTCGAGGTTCTCTGGGAACCGGGCATCCCAGTGCGGGACGTCCGAGGCGAATAGGAAGTGGTCGTCCCCGATGTGCCTCGCGACCTCCGGCAGCAGCGTCTCCAAGTCGCCATCGCGATAGTCGTGGTTAGTCAGCGTCCCGTGGAGCTCCGTGTCCCACGGGTAGCTTCCCTCCCAGAGCCCTCAACGCCGCTGGTCCCATGGCGGCTCCAGGTACTTCCTCACGTCTTCCTGCCGCTCCAAGATGTGGCCATCCGCATCGATCACCGGTGCTCGCGCCATATCTCGCCCTCCTCGATCCGCGGTGTCCTTGTTATGCCCGCTGCCGGGTTCATCGCCACGCGGCGCTGCCGTTGCCGAGCCTACACCTGAATCTCACCTGCGGCGACAGGTGCAGTTCCGACCCTTTCCCTGTACATTCGCAGCGATAGGCACATCCGTGATATCGTTCGGCGCAGTTGGCGACTCCGTTGTTGACGACAGTCACGACGAAGGGAACCGTCGTTCCGCGTCGAAGCGCCGACGGGTAGCATCCACTGTGGGGGTCCGAGGCGAAAAGCCATGATTATCGATCTTGACTCTCACCTCCGCGAGAACGTCTATCTAGACGAGGTGTTCAAGCTGGACCCTCCGTATGAGGAGTACACGCCTGTCCGCAAGGTGGGACCCGATGGGAAGGTCCGATTCGAGACGAAGTTCCCTCCCCTGCTCAGCGAAGGGAGCATGAAGGTCTACGACCACAGCTACATGTACGACGTGAACGAGAATTGGCGCGGAGGCGACCTCGCACGGCTCCAGGTGGTGGGCCACGACATGGCCAAGCGCGTGGAGATGAATGCCTACGAGAAGCTCGACAAGCAGATCCTGTTCCCCACCGGCATATCGCGGCCAGCGATGACGGAGGGCGGCCTCGGCGCGGCGCTCGCGCGTGCCTACAACAACTGGGTGTCGGGCCTCGTGAAGGGATACGAGGACGAGCTGCTGCCGGTGGCGATCCTTCCGGCTGGGGCCCCCGAGGAGATGGCCGGTGAGCTGCGCCGCAGCGTCGCGGAGCTGGGGCTCAAGGCGGCGCACCTGGTCTGCTATCACGGTGACCGCAACCTGGACAACGAGGCGTTCTTCCCCCTGTACGAGGCGGCCGAGGACCTCGACGTGCCCCTGTTCTGCCACCCCAACGGCCAATTCGGATTCATCACCGAGCGCTTCGGCAACTTCCTGGCGATGCACACGCTCGGACGCCCCACGAACTGCACCCAGGCGCTCGTCGGGCTGGTCGCCGGCGGCGTCTTCGAGAAGTTCCCTCGCTTGAAGGTCGTCTTCTTCGAGTGCAGCGCGGAGTGGCCGCTGTACTGGATGCACCGGATGGACGCTGACTTCGAGTGGCTCGTCAACGACCAGCACCGGCACCTGCCTATCCATCTGTCGATGAAACCGTCGGAGTACATACGCCGTAACTGCTACGTCACGCTGGAGGCAGACGAGGTGCCGGGGGCGCTGAAGATGGCCCTCGATGAGTTCGGCGAGGACCACCTCCTGATGGCCACGGACTACCCCCACTTCGACTCCGCGTACCCGCACACGGTCTCCCGACTTCAGGAGAATCCCGTTCTTAGCGGCATACAGAAGGAGAAGATCTTGGGCGAGAACGCGCGTGCGCTGCTACATGTGTGATGAACGAACGGCGACGGCGACGCCCGGCTGCGCCCTCGCCCCAACCGTCAGGCCCGATCGACCACAACGAGGGGCGGAATGATAGCTGAATCGCCGACGAAGGGACGGGTCAGCCAGGCGCGGTACGGCTCCGACATCGTCGTCGACGTGCTTCGGGACCTCGGCGTCGAGTACGTAGCCCTCAATCCGGGGGCATCGTTCCGCGGGCTGCACGACTCACTCGTGAACTACGGAGGCGATGCCAACCCGCACACGATCCTGTGCACCCACGAGGGCATCGCCGTCTCCATCGCGCACGGCTATGGCAGGGCCGCCGGCAAGCCCATGGCATCCGCGGTCCACAACATCGTCGGGCTGCTGCACGGCACCAACGCCATCTTCAACGCGTGGCTCCAGCATGCGGGACTCATCGTTCTCGGTGGGACCGGTCCCATGGCCGTCGAGCAGCGGCGGCCGTGGATCGATTGGATCCACACGGCTCTGGTACAAGGCAATGCCGTGCGCGACTACGTCAAGTGGGACGACCAGCCGGCGAGCGTCCCCGGCTTCGTCGACTCCCTGATCCGCGCGTACCAGATCGCGGTGGCGGAGCCCCAGGGTCCCGTTTACGTCTGCTTCGACGCGGCCCTCCAGGAGATGGCGCTTGACGAGCAGCTGTCGATCCCGGACCCCTCGACCTTCCCACAGCCGAGCCGTCCGCAGGCAGACGCACGGTTGCTCGAGCAGACCGCGGACCTCCTGCTGAGCGCCGAGCGCCCGGTGGTGATTGCCGACTACCTCGGCAAGGCGCCGGAAGCGGTCGAAGGCCTCGTGCGGCTGGCCGAGACGCTGTCGCTACCCGTCATCGCGGGGGGTAACCTCTTCAACTTCCCCAGCAGGCACCCACTGAACCTGTCGGACGCGGCATCGGAGCTCCTCCAGCAGGCGGACGTGATCCTGTCCCTCGACGTATACGACATCCAGCAGACGCTCACGGCGCCGGACTGGGTGAACCGGAAGGTCACCGATCTGCCGCCGGCCGGCGCCAAGGTCATCGACATCTCGCTGCGCCAATACCACATCCACAGCTGGTCCACGGACTGGGGCAGGCTCTACCCCGTGTCTATCCCCATCACGGCCGACACTGCGCAGGCGCTCCCTGCTCTCGCCGATCTGTGCGCGCGCAAGCTCGACGAGCAGCCCGATCGCAAACCAGCGCTCGCCGAGCGGGCGGCGCGCCTGAGCGCGCGGCACGACGAGCTCCTGAAGCAGGCAGAAGACCAAGCCAGCCGCGTGCCTGGTGCGGGACCGCTGCCGAGGCAGGCCGTCGCCAAGGCTTTCCGCGACGTCGTGCAGAACGACGACTGGGTCATCGCCTGCAACGACCTCCGTGGCTGGGGGCGGCGCCTCTGGGACATGCGTGAGCCGCACCAGTACGCGAGCGGCAGCGGCGGCACCGGCAACGGGTACGCCGTGGGCCTGGGGGTCGCGCTCGCCAACAAGGACACAGGGCGCCTGACGGTCAACTTCCAAGCCGACGGCGACCTCATGTACAATCCCGGCGCTCTGTGGACCGCAGCCAATCACCGGATACCGTTACTTTCGGTCATGTACAACAACCGGTCCTACTACAACGACGGCCAACACCAGAAGGATATCGCCGGCGTCCGCGACCGGCCCGTCGAGAACTGGGGCGTGAGCATCAACATCGAGAACCCGTATATCGACTACGCCACCCTGGCCAAGTCCATGGGCGTCTACAGCGAGGGTCCGATCGAGAGGGCGGATGACCTGATCCCGGCCTTGGAGCGGGCCCGCAAAGTCGTCGTCGAACAGGGTCTTCCCGCTATCGTCGACGTCGTGACGGAGAACTAGAGCTTCGGCAGGAGGAGTTTGTCATGCTACGGAAGACTTCCCTTTGGGTTGCGGTACTCGTCGGCCTCACGGTGTTCCTTGCCGCTTGCGGAGCAGACGATCCGACGCCCACCGCGACGACGGCGCCTCCGCCTGCGGCGGACGCCACCGCAACGCCCACTAGCGATCCGTTCCAGGTTGAGTGGGACGCGCTGATAGCGGCCGCCCAAGCAGAGGGCACGCTGGAGATGTTCGCCTGCTGCACGCTGGGCGGCAACTTCAAGGAGTTCGCGAGCCGCTTCAAGGATAAGTTTGGCGTGCAGGTGAATTCGTTCACCGGCGGCTCCCGCGACGCCCGTGAGAAGATCATCCCTGAACGGCAAGCGGGCATCTACAGCATCGACGTCTGGATCGGCGGCTCCCGCGGCGCGACGTCCGTGCTGATCCCCGCCGACATGATCGATCCGATCGAGCCTCTGTTGATCCACCCCGAGGTGCTCGACGACGCTGCATGGCTGGGTGGCCAAGGCCCGGGCTTCGCGGACGCACAGCAGAAGTTCCTGATCCCGTATGCCGGGGACGGCGGCTACAGCACGACCGTGGCGTATAACACCGATGCCGTGGACCCCTCGACCCTCACCTCCTACTACGACCTCCTCGACCCCAAGTGGAAGGGGAGGATCATCGCGCGTGACCCGCGGTTCACCGGGATCGGCGATGCCAACTTCTACCTGTTCCACCCACTGCTGGGTGAGGACTTCCTCCGCCGGCTCATCACCGAGATGGACATCGTCTTCGTCGACGACGCTCGTCAGGCCACGGACCAGCTTGCGAAGGGCGCCTACGATTTGTGTCTGTTCAACTGCTCGCAAGAGGTCTTTGCCGCCAGGGACCAGGGGCTGCCGGTGAATGTCCTCCAGCACGTCCTCAAGGAAGGCGAGGACATCGGCTGGGGGGCCAACGTCGTCTGGGCTATGAACAAGCCCCCGCACCCCGCCGCGCAGAAGCTGTTCATCAACTTCCTGCTCTCCAGGGAAGGGCAGATCATGTTCCAGGACATCACGGGGAGCGACTCGCTCCGGATCGACATTCCCAAGGACAGCGTCAAGCTGGACCTGCTCCGCCACCCGGGCGTGGAATACCTCCGATTCGACCAGATCGTCCCGAATTGGTTGACGGCGGAGATCCAGATCGCGGGCATTACCTTCGCGAAAGAGCTCATGGGAGAGCCCGAAGCGAAGCAGTAGGAACCGGCTGAGCGCAGGAACGACGCGTCGGCTGAACGATCGCGCGCACCCTTCTCCCATGGGGGCAAGCCCGTGATCGCTCAGCCGATGGCAAGCCCGAACGGGGGCGATTCATGATTGCTGCGACCCCTCAACAGAAGCTGCGGTCCAGTTCTACGTCAAAGACGTTCTCCCGTGGCACGTTCGTCGTCGTAGCGCTCATCATCATCTTCGGGTTTTACATCCTGTACCCCGCGCTGTTGATCTTCATCCACAGCTTCAACGTCGCCTCGGTTTTCGACCCGCCTCAGTGGTCGCTCGACAACTGGCGGACCGCGTTCACGGAACCGGACATCTTCGAGGCCGTGGGCAATACCTTTCTGATATTTGGGGCTCACACGCTCGTCAGCTTCCCGATCGCCGTTGCGCTGGCGTGGCTGATCGCCCGGACCAACCTGCCCTTTAGTCGATCGTTGGAATTCGCCATGTGGCTCAGCTTCATGATGCCGCAGCTGGCGACCACCATCGGCTGGACCTTCTTGCTGGACCCGTTCTTCGGCTTCCTGAATCAATTGATCACACTACTGCCGTTCGTAGACGCAAACCCCTTCAACATTTACAGCGTCCCCGGGATCGTTTTCGCGCACCTGGTTGGGAACAGCATCGCGCTCAAGGTGATGCTGCTCACTCCTGCATTCCGGAATATGGATTCGGCGCTTGAAGAAGCGGGGCGCGTGTCAGGGGCCACGACCATCGGAACGATGTTCCGCGTCACGCTCCCGCTGATGATCCCCGCCATGTCGTTGGTGCTGATGCTGAACCTGATCCGGGTATTCCAGTCGTTTGAGATTGAGCAGATCCTCGGACGACCCATCGACTTCTTCGTCTACTCCTCGAAGATCTACTCGTTCATCCGGTTCTTCGATCCGCCGCAGTACGGGATGGCAACGGCTCTGGGCGCGGTGACGCTGATCTTGGTGGCCCTCATCATCCCGCTCCAGCGGTGGCTGCTCACGCGCAAGAACTACACGACCGTCTCGGGCAGCTTCAAGCCCGGCATCATCGACCTGCGTGGGGCACGCTGGCCGGTATTCGCGCTCACGACAACGCTGGCGGCACTGCTGACGATCGTGCCATTCGTGACGCTCTTGCTCGGCAGCTTCATGACGCGCATCGGCTTCTTCGAGGCGATACCGATGTTCACGCTGGGCCACTGGGAGCGAGTGCTGGGCGATCCGCTCTTGATCCGTGGGGCCAAGACGACGCTGTTCCTCGGGCTCACGACCGCTTTGATATCTCCGCTGTTGTTCTCGATCGTCGGATACATCCTGGTGAGGACCGCGTGGAAGGGCCGCACGGTGCTGGACTCGCTCTTCTGGATATCGAGCTCTATCCCCGGGATCCTGGCTGGCCTCGGTCTGCTCTGGGCCGTTCTGGGCACGTCCTTCCTGGTGCCTCTGTACGGCACCATCTACATCCTGATGATCGTGATGGTCCTCCAAGGCAAGCTGCTGAGCACGCAGATGAGCAAGGCCGTGTACGTGCAGATGGGAGCGGACATGGAGGAGGCCGCTAGGGTGTCGGGTGCCGGATGGCTCAGAACCTATTGGAAGGTATGGCTGCCATTGATCACGCCGACGCTCGTCCTGATCGGCGTGCTTAATTTCGTCTTCGCGGCGCAGACGACATCGAGCATCATCCTGCTCGCTTCGTCCGAGACGAGGACGCTGGCGGTCCTGGCCTTGGAGATGGTGTCGCGCAGCAACGTCAAGGAGCTCGAGGCCGCGGGCATCGTCAGCTTGATGATCACGCTTATGACGATGATCTTGGCGCTCGTGCTGCGCAGGTTCGGCCTGCAGCTTGGCGTGAGGCACGACGTGAGGGCGACCCGTACCGTCCGGGTCAATGAAGGAGCGACAGCGGTACCTCCGACGGCGCTGCCTGACCGGCGGCGGTAACCCGGTAGAGTCGATCGGTAGGCCGCCCGTGCCCAACGATATCCGCGGGTCCTCCCAGATGCCTCTAGTGACCCCACCTGCTCCTGCCGGTGCAACGCCGGTAGAGCATGCCGTGTGCGGTCAGCAATCGAGCCCTGGTCAAATCCTGGGTTCCCTTGCCAACCAAGAAGCCACGCGCGGCCTCAGTGCTCGTGCCACCCGGTGTTCACGCTGGAGAACGACTCTCCCCGATCTCACCTTGGACATGCGCCTCTGGCCCGCGTGAACAGAATCCTCATTGGCCCAAGCGCGACCCGTGCCTACCTGGTATCGTCAGCATGAGGAAGTGCTCTGTGCTTAGGCTAGCCATGCTCTTGGCGGGCATCGTCGTGGTCGCGGCGCTCGCTGGATGCGCGGGCGACCCCACGCAGATACCAACGCCGACGCTGACCGCAACAGCAACCGCGACGCCGACGCCGATAGCGACACCCACGCCAACAGCGACAGCGACGCCAATAGGGACAGCGACGCCAATAGGGACACCGACGCCAACGGGGACGCCCACTCCCGTCCCGGGATCAACCCAAACGGCGCTAGCTCCCGACGCCGACGCGACACTTTATGATCGGGGCTCGTTGCTCGCCGCAAACGGCGCTGGCGGGTCGCTTTTCTTTGGGTCCACCAACGGTAACGAGGCCAGGCGAGCTCTCTTGCGATTCGACGTGTCGTCAGCGATAGCTGCCGGGGCGACGATCGCCAGCGTCCGGTTAGTGCTCACCGTCGATCGGGCAAGGGGTGAAGCCGACGAATCGTCGCTCCACCGGGTTATGTCGAGCTGGAGCGAGGGCGCTGCTGCCTCCCGGACCGCCGGCGGGGGCAGCGGCACCACACCGGATAACGGCAGCGCGACGTGGGTCCACCGATCATTCCCGGACATGGCCTGGAAGACCCAGGGCGGAGACTTCATGGATGCTCCAAGTGCGACCGTGACGGTTGAGTCTCCCCCGCGCCTTCAGACCCTCGCCGTCACCTGGGGCTCCACTGCCGAGATGGTCTCCGACGTCCAGGATTGGTTGGACGACCCAGCGTCCAACTACGGGTGGATCGTCCTAGGCAAAGAGGGCACCCGCCAGACCGCCAAGCGCGTCGCGTCCCGCGAGAACGCCAGCACCGAGGACCGCCCGCGTTTGTTAATCGAGTACTTTCCACCGACGAGGTGACCGCTAGGCTACGTCTCGTTGGCAATATTCGCTACTCGCTGATTAGCCGCACGCGCCCGGCCCGTTCGTGTCCACGTTGTACTTCGCCTAGAGTCCATCTCCACGTCTAGGTAAACAAGCTAAAGCTAGTCGACACATGCGGTGATCGCGAGCTCGGAGCGGCAACGAGCAAGCTCGGTGCTTTCAGAGAGCTCCACCCTTCTCGCGGCGCCTATCAGGCGTCCGGGTGAGCGGTGCTTCAGCGGCCGCCGTGGCCGGGAGTCCCGCCGTTGGTGTTCTGGATGCAGGCCTTGTTGTAGCCTTTCTATATGCACCTGCGTATCCTTGGCGCCCATCAGGTCGAGAGCCCGAGTACCCGCCTCACCGCGCTCCTTGTCGACGGCCACTTGGCCCTGGACGCTGGCTCCCTGAGTCGCAGCCTCACCCTGGAAGAGCAAGGCCGCATTCGGGCTGTGGTCCTCACCCACCGGCACTTTGACCACACGCGGGATCTCCCCACCCTTGGGTTGGCAACGGCGGAAGACGGCCAGACGATAGAGCTCTTCGGCCTGCCCGAGACCCTTCAGGATCTGCGCTCCCACCTGCTGGACGGTGTCCTCTCCGCCGACTTTACAGCCCGGCCCTCACGGGAGGCGCCCAAGTACCACCTCTGCCCGGTAACCCCTTATCAGGAGTTCTCTACCGTCGGCTACACCCTCCTGCCGCTTCCGGTGCCCCACAGCGCGCCCGCCGTAGCCTACCGTGTCACCGATGCCGAGGGCCGCTGTCTCCTCTTCACCGGCGACTCCGGCACCGGCCTGCGCCAGATATGGCCGGGGCTGCGGTCCCGCCTGCCCCACCTGATGGTCTTGGAGGTGACCCACGCCAACCGCATGGTGGCCCCGGAGATGGCACGAGCACATCTGACGCCCCGGGCCTTGCAAGCGGAGCTGGAGGCCTATGGGGAACTGTATGGTGCCTTCCCTCGAATTGTGGCCACCCACTTCCACCCCCGGCATGAGGCTGAGATCAGATCGGAGCTGGCAGACGTCTCGCAGGCCCTGGGGGTGGAGATTGGCATCGCTCAGGAGGATATGGTGCTAGAGGTGTGATCAGCGCCCCGGCCAGCTCCGCTGATGGGCCCTTGCGCTTTCATCGTGGGCACCAGTGGGGGCCGGCTGGCCAAGGCGTTTGGCGCCGCCAGGTACGGCATGGTCTTCATGCGCGACGGCACAGACCGGCGACCTGGTGCGTCGCGCCGTGGCGGAGGGGCGCATCATCGTCACCAAAGACCGGCGCCTGCTTTCGCGCCGCGTCGTCGCTCTAGGCATGGTCCAGGTGGCACCAATCCGGCGACGGCCAGTGCCTCTCGTACCGCAGCGCCCTTTACGGAGTGCAGCCGCGCCGCTCTGGGCGCGAGGCTGCTAAGCTTATCGCCCGTCCTCTAACCTGGCGGACCGTACTACCTCCCCGACAGCAGTGCCCCCGTACACCGAAGGAGGAACGCATGGCGCGAAAGCTCGAGCCATTGGGTGACCGGATCGTCGTGAAGGCGGTCGAACAAGAAGAGAAGACCCGCAGCGGTATCTACATCCCGGACAGCGCGAAGGAGCGCCCGCAAGAGGGCAAGGTCATCGCGGTCGGTCCCGGCAGGCTTGACGACGACGGCAAGCGGGTCCCGATGGATCTCAAGAAGGGCGACACCGTCATCTATTCGAAGTTCGGCGGCACCGAGTACGAGGAGGACGGCGAGGAATACCTCATCATGAAGGAGTCCGAGGTCCTGGCCAAGATCAGCTAGGCGCTCCCGCCCCACGCGATCGCCCCGGTGGTGCCGGGGCCCAACCTAGGAGGAGGAACTCCCAGATGGCAAAGCAGATCCTGTTCGGTGACGAAGCACGCAAGGCGATCAAAGCCGGTATGGACATCCTGGCCGACACGGTCAAGGTGACCCTCGGCCCGCGCGGCCGCAACGTGATCCTGGACAAGAAGTTCGGCCCCCCGAACGTGCAATCCGACGGCGTGACCATCGCCAAGGAGATCGAGCTCGAGGACGAATGGGCGAACATGGGCGCGCAGCTCCTCAAGGAGGCAGCGACCAAGACCAACGACGTGGCCGGCGACGGCACGACGACGGCCACGGTGCTCGCGCAGGCCATGATCACCGAGGGCTTCCGGAACATCGCCGCCGGGGCGGACCCCATGGCCCTCAAGCGCGGTATGGCCAAGGCCGTCGACGCCATCCGCGACAGCATCAAAGCCCAGTCCAAGCCCGTCAGCGGCAAGGAGCAGATCGGCCAGGTCGCATCGCTCTCCGCCCACGACAACGAGATGGGCGGGCTGATCGCCGAGGTCATGGAGAAGGTCGGCAAGGACGGCGTGATCACGGTCGAGGAGGGCAAGAGCCTCAGCTACGAGACCGAGTACGTCGAAGGCATGCAGATCGACCGAGGCTACATCTCCCCCTACTTCCTGACCGACGCCCAGCGCATGGAAGCCGTGGTTGAGGACGCATACATCCTCATCACCGACAAGAAGGTGACGGCCGTCAACGACCTGCTCCCCGCGCTGGAGAAGGTGCTCCAAGTCACCAAGAACCTGGTGGTCATCGCGGAGGACGTGGAGGGCGAAGCGCTCGCCACCCTGGTGGTCAACAAGCTGCGCGGCACGCTCAACGTCGTCGGCATCAAGGCGCCCGGCTTCGGTGACCGGCGCAAGGAGATGCTGCAAGACATCGCGATCCTCACCGGCGGCACGGTCATCAGCGAGGAGATCGGCCGCAAGCTCGACTCCGCCGGCCCCGAGGACTTCGGCCGAGCCCGCCGCGTCGTGTGCACCAAGGACGACACGACGTTCGTCGAAGGGCACGGGACCGAGAAAGCCATCCAGGACCGCATCTCCCAGATCAAGTCGCGGATCGACGACACCACGTCGGACTTCGACCGCGAGAAGCTTCAGGAGCGCCTCGCCAAGCTCTCCGGCGGCGTCGCCATCATCAAGGTCGGCGCGGCCACGGAGATCGAGCTCAAGGAGAAGAAGTCGCGCGTCGAGGACGCGCTGTCCGCAACACGGGCGGCCGTCGAAGAGGGCATCGTGCCCGGCGGCGGCGTCGTCCTGGTCCACGCTGGTGAAGCCGTCAGCAAGCTCAAGCTCAAGGGCGACGAGCTCACCGGCGCCAACATCGTCAGGCGCTCGCTCGACGAGCCGATACGCGTGATCGCCCAGAATGCCGGCCAGCCCGGCGACGTCATCGTCGACGGCGCGAAGAAGGCCGGGGGCAACATCGGATTCGACGCCGATGCGGGCGTGTGGGGCGACATGTTCGAGCGCGGCATCATCGACCCGGCCAAGGTCACCAGGGCCGCCGTCGAGAACGCGGCCAGCGTGGCGGGCATGGTGCTCACGACCGAGTCCGCCATGACCGACGTCCCGGAGAAGCACGCGCCGGCGATGCCACCGGGCGGCGGCGAGCACATGGACTTCTAGGTCCACCGTACCTACGACCCAAGCGAAGGGGCCTCGCCGACCAGCGAGGCCCCTTCTCATGCGGGTCGCCGCCGGGGTTGCAGTATCGTATGCTCCCGCCATCGCTCAGCGGCGCCTGGCGGACACCCCACCCCGCTTGAAAGGAGCCGCGTCGTGACCATCATCGAGCACGGCCGCCATCAGACGAGCTACCCGGAATGGACCGACTTCTGCAGCATCGGCCCCGATGCACTGATGGGCCGGTGGCTCCGCACGTTCTGGCAGCCCATCTACGTCGCAGCCGACCTGCCGGTCGCCTACCCCAAGCCCATCAAGATGCTGGATCAGCAGTTCACGCTGTACCGGGGGCGGAGCGGAGACCCGCACGCCGTCGGTTTTCGCTGCGCCCACCGCCGGACCCAGCTCTCCCCCGGATGGGTCGAGGGCGAGAACATCCGGTGCATCTTCCACGGTTGGATGTACGACCCCGAAGGGCAGTGCGTCGACCAGCCGGCGGAGCCCGAGCCGTTCCACGCCGAGATCAGGATCCCCGCCTTTCCGGTCGAGGAGTACCTCGGGCTGATCTTCGTCTACCTGGGCGACGGGCCGCCGCCGCCGCTGCAACGCTTCCCCGACGTGGAAGCGCCCTTCATGGCCGTCGACACCAAATACCGGGAAACCAGCTTCTACAACCACCTCGCTCTCGACCGCGCGCACGTCAACTTCACGCACTTCCACCGGGCTCCCGAGGCACGCGGACGACCTACCGTGCCCGACGCGGAGGAAACGGAGTGGGGGATGAACTATGTGTACGAGGCCGACTCGAAGACCGACAAAGTGACCTACTTCGGCATGCCCAACGTGACGGCTGAGATGAACTTCACGCGTCCAGGCCGCCGTGCGGAGACACAACTACGGTGGCGGGTGCCCATCGACGACGAGACCCACCGGGACTTCACCGTCCGCGGCTTCCCGAGCGAAGCGGAGTACGAGAGCTGGCACCAGTCGAGAGGCACGACCCAGCAGGAGCACAACGAGAAGGCGCGGGAGCTCGCCCGCCTGATACTGGCCGGAGAGCTGCGCATCGAGGACGTCACGCGGATGGAGAAGGGGAACCTGGTCGGCAACACGGAGGACAACGTCACGCAAGTTGGCATGATGCCGAACTCCGAGCGCCGCCTCGAGCACCTGGGGCAGGGGGACAAGCCGCTGATCTTCCGCAACGGCATCTTCGAGCGGGAGCTGCGAGCGCTATCCGAAGGCCGCGAGCTCAAACCGTGGTACCGCCCCGAGCGGCTTGAATTCGACAACGTCTCGAAGTTCCTGGGGCACACCAGCTAAGGCCAGGCCCCAACCCGGCTGCCGGGGCTACGCCGCCGCGAGGAGCTTGCGGAACCGCGCTTCGGACCGGTACGGCCCGACGACGGCGAACTTGAAAGAGCCCGGCGCAAGGTATTTCCGCGCCGCGTCGGTGATCTGCTGGAGCGTCACCGCGCGCACGTTCGCCACGACCTCGTCCGGCGTGCGTACAGTCCCGCGCAGCAGCTCCTGGCCACCGATCCAGCCCATGACGGCGCGCGTGTCCTCCATGCGCAGGTAGAGCCGTCCGACCGCGAACTCGACGGCGCGCTCCAGCTCCTCCTCGGGCACGCCCGCGCGCATCTTCTCGAGCTCGCCGAGGATCGCCTCGACGGCGTCGTTGACCTTGGCCGTGTCCACGCCGCACCCGATGATCAGCGCGCCGCAGTCCCGGTAGTGCGACGAGCTGCTATGCACCTCGTAGGCGAGCCCTCGCCGCTCGCGCACCTCCATGAACAGCCGGCTCGTCATGCCCTCGCCGAGCACCGTGTTCATGAGATCGACCGCATAGCGGTCATCCGCGACGCTCGAAACGCCGTCCATGGCCAGGCACAGGTGCGCCTGGTCCGTGCTCTTGTTGCCGACCTTCACGCGCACGCCAGCGGGCGCCGGGCGCACCGCCTCCCAATCCAGCGGCGGGCCGCCCGACCAGTCGTCCATGCGCTCGGCGACCTGCGCCACGACCTCGGCGTGCTCCACGTTCCCGGCGACCGCCACGACGACGTTGCCGGGCACGTACTGCTTGGCGTGGTAGTCGGCCAGGGCCTGGCCTGAGAGCGCGTTGACCGTCTCCTTGGTGCCCGCGACGTCGCGCCCCATGGCCTGGTCCGGCCAGAGCGCCTGGTCGATCAGCAGGTCGGCTATGGCGTCCGGCTGATCGTAGATCATCGATATCTCTTCGATGATGACCCCGCGCTCGCGCTCGACCTCCTCCGGCTTGAAGAGCGGGTGCAGCGCCATGTCGGACAGCACGTCGAGGGCGATGGTGAAGTGGTCCCGCGCGACGCGGGCGTAGTACAGCGTCGCCTCGCGGTCGGTGCTCGCGTTCAGCACACCGCCGACCGATTCGATCGCGCCGCTGATCATCTGCGGCTCGGGGCGCTTCTCCGTGCCCTTGAACAGCATGTGCTCGAGGAAGTGCGATGCGCCGGCGTGCGCGTCGTCCTCGTAGCGCGACCCGGCGCCGACGAAGATGCCGACGGACACGGAGCGGGTGTGGGGCATCGTGCTTGAGAGCACTCGAAGACCGTTGGAGAGGACCGAACGCTCGTACACAGACTCTCCTTGCCCGTAACAACGGGACGCGGGTGGTTTTGGTTTGGACGCCGCAGGCATTGTAGGGCACGCCAAAGCTGGCGAGTCAAACGCGCGGTGGACGCCTGCTACCGCGCAGGCTCCAGCACCTGCTGGCCGTCCATGTACGGCACCAGCACCTCGGGCAGGCGGACGGTGCCGTCGGGCTGCTGGTTGGTCTCCAGCAGCGCGATGATGACGCGCGGCAGCGCCAGGCCGGAGCCGTTGAGCGTGTGGACGTACTCCGGCCGGCCTTGGGGCTTACGACGGAACCGGATGTTGGCGCGGCGCGCCTGGAAATCGGTGCAGTTGGAGCAGGAGCTTACTTCGAGCCACTCCTCCGAGGCGGGCGACCAGACCTCCACGTCGTAGGTCTTGGCCGACTGGAAGCCGATGTCGCCGCTGCACAGCTCCAGGATCCGGAACGGCAGGCCAAGGCCCCGGGCGACGTCCGACGCGTGCTCCACGATGTCTTCCAGCGCCGCCGCCGACCGCTCCGGCTCGACGAGCTGGAACATCTCCACCTTGTCGAACTGGTGCAGCCGCTTGAGCCCGCGCACCTGCGTGCCGGCCGCCGCCTTCTCGCGGCGGAAGCACGGCGTGTGCGCCATGTAGCGCAGCGGTAGCGTGCCGGGCGCGAGTATCTCGTCGCGGTGGAGGCCCGTCAGCGGCACCTCCGCCGTGGGGATCAGCCACAGGTCGTCCTCGTCGTCGTGGTACAGGTTGTCGGCGAACTTGGGCAGGTTGCCGCTGCCCTCCATCGTCTCGCGCAGCACGAGGTAGGGGACGGCGCGCTCCGAATAGCCGTGGCGCTGCCGGTGCATGTCGAGCATCCACGCGATCAGCGCGCGCTGGAGCCGGGCCCCCGCCTCGCCAAGCACGGAGAACATGCGACCGGCGAGCTTGGAGCCGCGCTCGAAGTCGGTGATGCCAAGCGACTCGGCGAGCTCCCAGTGCGGCTTGAGCTCGAAGCCGTAGCTTTCGGCGCTTCGGGGCTCGCCCTCCTGGCGCGTGACCGCGTTGGCGCTCTCGTCGCCGCCGTCCGGCACGTCGTCGAGCAGGATGTTCGGCACCGTGAGCAGCAGCGCGCGGAGCTTCGCCTCGGCGTCGCGCTCGGCCGCCTCGATGCGCTTGATCCGCTCCCCGGCCTCACGCCCAGCCTTGCGCTGCCCCTCCGCCGCCTCTTGGTCTCCGGCCTTCATCGCCTCGCCCACGGCCTTGCTGTCGCGGTTCGCCTCGGCGCGCAGCCCATCCAGCTCGGCCACGAGCGCGCGCCGCTGGGCATCGAGCCGCGCCAGCTCGTCGACGACGCCCGGGTCCTCGCGCCGCCGCTCGAGCGACCGGCGGACGACCTCCGGCTCGCGGCGCACGGTCTCGATGCTAAGCATCGGTTGTCTTGCCCGCGGCGGGGCCGGGCTCGCGGACCTGGGGGAACAGGAGCACGTCGCGGATGGTCGTGCTGCCGGTCAGCAGCATGACGAGCCGGTCGATGCCGAGCCCGAGCCCGCCCGTGGGCGGCATGCCGTGCTCCAGGGCGAGCAGGAAGTCCTCGTCCAGGCGGTCGAGCTCCTCGCCCTGGTAGCGCTTGCGGAGCGCTTCCTGCTCTTCGAGCCGCTGGCGCTGCACGTCGGGGTCGTTGAGCTCCGAGAAGGCGTTGGCGATCTCCATGCCGCCCGCGAACGCCTCGAACCGCTCCGTGTAGCGCGGGTCGGCGGCGCTCGCCTTGGCCAGGGGCGACATCTCCGTCGGGTAGTCCACGAGGAACGTCGGCTGGATGAGCTTCGGCTCGACGAAGACGCCCACGAGCTTGTCGATGAGCCGCCCACGGCTCTCCGCATACGTGGCCGCCACGTTGGCCTGGCGCATCCGGTCCGCCAGCGCGGCGGCGTCGGGATAGTCGTCGAGGTCGATGCCGCTGTGCTCGTGGACCGCCTCGTGCAGCCGGATGCGGGGCCACGGCGCCGTCAGGTCGAGCTCGTGGCCGTCGAAGCTCACCGTCGTGCCGCCGGTGGCCTCGAGCGCGACCGCCGGGATCATCGTCTCGAGGAAACGCATCACGTCCTCGTAGTCGGCGTAGGCCTCGTAGCTCTCCAGCATCGTGAACTCGGGGTTGTGGTTGGCGTCGATGCCCTCGTTGCGGAAGACGCGGCCGAGCTCGTACACCTTGTCCATGCCGCCCACGATGAGCCGCTTGAGGTAGAGCTCGGTGGCGATGCGCAGGTACAGCCGCCGGTCCAGCGCGCGGTGCTCGGTCACGAACGGCTCGGCCATGGCGCCCGCCGGCACGGGGACCAGCACGGGCGTGTCCACTTCGAGGAAGCCGCGCTCGTCGAAGAAGCGGCGCACCGCCGAGATGATCCGGCTCCTGGTGCGCATGACGTCGTGCACGTCGCGGTTCGCGATCAGGTCCAGGTAGCGCTGGCGGTAGCGCTGCTCCACGTCGCGGAGGCCGTGGAACTTCTCGGGGGGCGGGCGCAGCGCCTTGGCGAGCACGCTCAGCGCCTCGACGGCCAGGGAGACCTCGCCCGCCTTGGTGCGCGTGAGCGCCCCGGAGGCTCCGACGAAGTCGCCGAGGTCCAGGTCGTCGAGCAGTGCATAGCCCTCGCCCAGCGCGTCTTGGCGGAGGAAGAGCTGGAGGCGCCCGCCGCTGTCGTCGATGTCGACGAAGGTTGCCTTGCCCATGCCGCGCATGCGGGAGATGCGCCCGGCGACGGTCGCGGTCGGCGCCGCGCTCGGGTCCGCGGCCTCGGCGGCCGTGAAGAGCGCGACGGCCTCGGCGGTGGTGTGCGTGCGGTGGAATCGCGCGGGGAACGGGTCGACGCCGCGCTCGATCAAGCGTTCCAGCTTGGAGCGGCGGCTCCTGAGGAGCCGTTCACCGCGTTGTGGCACCGGGTCCTCCCGACGGACGAGGGATGCGTGGCGAGCGCTTGAACAGCAGGCTAGCGGACGGAGACGACCTTCATCTTCTGCTTCCCGGCGGGCACGGTGAACTCGACGACATCTCCGGCCTTCTTGCCCAGCAGCGCGCTCCCGAGGGGTGATTCGTTGGAGATGCGCCCCTCAGCGGGCGCGGCCTCCGCACTCCCGACGATAGTGTAGGTGTCCGATCGCTTGCTGGCGACGGCTTGCACCTTCACGATCGAGCCGACCTCGACGACGGCGGACTTGGCGCCCCGCCGGCGCCGGTGGTCCGGGATGATGACCGCGTTGTGGATCATCGTCTCCAGCTCCTGGATGCGGCCCTCCACGAAGGCCTGCTCGTTCTTCGCCTCTTCGTACTCGGCATTGTCGAGCTCGCCGACCTCTTTCGCCTCCTGGATGCGGGCCGCCGCCTCATGACGACGGACGCTGCGGAGCTGCGCGAGCTCCTCCTCAAGCTCGCGCAGGCCATCCGTCGTGAGATAGGTGCTTCCGGAGACCATCATCCCTGCCTCGAACCCGGTCGATACCGGGGGCGGCCGATTCTACGCCCGCTGACGTGCGATGGCAACGGGCCGCACCAGGCGCTTGAGGCGCGCAGCGCTTCTTCGAACGGTCGGGACGCGACGGGCCAGACGCCGGATAACCGCTCCAACACGTCTCCTAGTTCGATTGAACCGAAATTGAAACAACGCATAGAATATCGACCAGTTACGACCGCCGCCCCCCCTCAGGGGCACGCTGGGGACGTAGGGGCGCGATGTGCGCGTGACCGGTGGAGCGGCCAGGGGGGTGCGTTTGCGGCCGCCCCAGGCCCCAGGCGTGCGGCCCACCACCGACAAGGTGCGGACCGCGCTCTTCAACATCCTGGCGGCCCGCGGCATCGAGGAGGCGATCGTAGCAGACCTCTACGCCGGCACCGGGTCGCTTGGGATCGAGGCCCTGAGCAGAGGCGCAGCGCAGGCGGACTTCGTCGAGGCCGATCGGAGGCAGATGGACGTGATCCGGGCGAACGTGCGGGCGGCCAAGGTGGCCGAGCGGGCCAAGCTGGTCCACGCGGACGTCGAGCGAGCCCTGGACAGGCTCGGCCGGCGGTACGACCTCGTGCTCATGGACCCGCCGTACACGCAGCCCTTCCCAGCCGCCATCGTCGCGCGGATAGCCGAGCTGGGGTTGCTGGCAGACGACGCCGTCGTCGTGGCCGGGCATGCCAGCCGCGTCGAGGCGCCCTTGGTCTGCGGGCGGCTCGTCCGCGACCAAGACCGCCGCTACGGCGACAGCTCGCTCGCGTTCTACAGCGTGCATGGGAGCGGCCGATGACCGTGGCGATCTACCCAGGGCGCTTCGACCCGGTGACCGCCGGGCATCTGGACATCGTCCAGCGCGCGGCCAAGCTATTCGAGCGCGTGGTCGTGGCGGTCTTCGAGGCGCCAGAGCACGACACGCTCTTCAGCGCCGACGAGCGGATCGCGCTCTTCAGCGACGCCACGAAGGCGCTCGAGGGCGTGGAGGTCAAGGGTTTCGGCGGGCTGGTGGTCGACTGCGCACGGACGGAGGGCGCCGGAGCGATCGTGCGCGGCATCCGGATGACGGCCGATTTCGAGTACGAGTTCGAGATGGCCCTGATGAACAAGAAGCTCGCGCCGGACATCGACGTCGTCTGCCTGATAACCGACATCCAGTACCAGTTCGTCCGCGCCACCCTGCTCAAAGAAGTTGTCCGCCTCGGTGGAGACATCGCCGGGCTCGCGCCCACCAACGTGATAGCGGCTCTCAAGGAGCGACTCGGCCGGTAGCGGGGCCACCCGATCGCCCAGACCCGCTCGTCTGAATACGCCCGCTCGTCTGAATACGCCCGCTCGTCTGAATACGAAGGAGGAAGACATGGAGATACTGGAGCTCATCGACAAGCTGGAGACCATGGCGGGGCAGGCCCCGCGGGTGCCCATCACCGGGCGCGCCATGATCGACGCCGACCGGCTGCTGGAGCTGATCGACCAGATGCGCCTCGCCGTGCCCCGCAACGTCCAGGAGGGCCAGGAGGTGCTGGAGCGGCGCGAGCAGATCATCAACCAGACCACGCTCGACGCTCGACGCATCCGCGCCACCGCCGAGCAGGACGCACGCCACCTGGTCGAGGACAGCGAGATGGTCAAGGTCGCGAAGCGCCGCGGCGAGGAGATCATCGCCGAGGCCGAGGCCAAGGCGCACCGCATGCTCGCGGCCGTCGAGGCCGACGCCAAGAACCGCCGCGCCGGCGCCAACAAGTATTCGCTCGACGCGCTCACCGAGCTCGAGGAGCAGACGCTCGCCGTGCTCAACGCGATCCACGCCGGCCAGCGCGCGCTCACGCCCGCCGAGGACCGCACGCCGCCGCCCGCCGCCCCCGAGCGCGAGACGGCGCGCGAAGAGGCAGCGGCCGCCAGCTAGGGCCCTACCGCGCTTGCGTGACCGCGTCCACCAGGGCCGGCATGCCGGTCTCCTTGATGTGCTTGATGGCCCGCTTGATCGCCGGCCCGAGCTTGTTGGGGTCCTCGATGGGCCCCTCGCCGTGCCATCCCATGGCCTTGGCCAGCAACCCGAAGTCCGGCGCCGGGTGCGCTAGCTCCATGCCGAGATACGCCATCTCCTCGTCGCGGCCGCGGTCCTTCGCGATCGCGATCTGGTGCTCCCAGTCGTTGTAGTAGGCCCGGTTGTTGTACATGACGACCAGCATCGGCATCTTGTGGTAGGCCGCTATCCACAGCGAGCCGGCGTCGAACATGAGGTCGCCGTCCGGCTGGATCGAGACCACCAGCTTGTTGGTGTCCTTGTAGGCCAGCGCCACGCCGAGCGATAGCCCGACCTGCGTGCCAGTGCCGAGCGGCATCCCTGGGAACTGGTCGGGATTCGTGAACTCCCAGAGCCGGCGGTTCCAGCCGCTCAGCACCGCGCCCGTCATCCCCCAGTCCTCGTCCTTGATCTGCTGCCAGATCTCCCATGACAGGCGCGCCAGCGTCATCGGCTTGTCGTTCCAGCCCTCTTTGGCCCGCTCCAGTCCGGCCGAGCGCAGGTTGTCGTGGACCAGCGTCACACGCTCCCGCCGCGCCTTCAGATCGGCTTTGCCGTTCTTGGTGAGCAACCCCTTGACCGCCTCCGTGATCTGGCCGAGCGCGATGGCCGGGTCGGCGGTGGCGAACACGTCCACCTCGCGCAGCTTCAAGAAGCCCTGCGCCCATGCCTTGATGTTCGCGTCCCGGTAGCTGATGTCGATGATCTTGCAGCCGGGCGCCAGTATCTCCTCCGTCTCCCGCGTGGTCCGGTTGAGCCGCGTCAGCGGACCGTCGAAGTTGCGCACCTCGACGGCGAAGAGGACGTCGGCCTCCGCAAGCGTGTCGCGCGAGCCCGTGACGTCCAGGCTGTTCGTGTTGGCGAAGTTGAAGCGGCGGCCGCCATCCCAGACCGGCATCGCCAGGATCTCCGCGAGCTCGGCCGCGCGCTCGACGGCGACGGGGTTCTGCCCCAGCATGTCCGCCAGCATCACCGGGTTCTTGGCCTGCACCAGCATCTCGGCGACCGTCTCCACCGTGCGCGGGTTGAGCGCGGAGGGGTCCGGCGGCATGAGCCGTTTGGGATCCACCGTCGGCACGTCCACCAGCAGCGGGTCCTCCTGCAGGTTGGAGTCGTACACCAGGTACGCGGGCCCGTACGGCGGCGTGGAGACCACGCGGTACGCCCGCGCGAACGACTCCGGCACCGCTGCCGGGGTGTGCGGCTGATCGTCCCACTTCGTGAAGTCGCGGACCACACCGGCCTGGTCCTGCGCCGTGTGTATCCAATCGATGTAGGGGCGGCGGCGCGTGGCGTCCATCGGCCCCGTGGCGCCGAGCAGGATCACCGGCACCTCGTCCACGTAGGCGTAATACACGCCCATCGTGCCGTGGAGCAGACCGACGAGGTCGTGGACGATGGCCGCACTCGGCTCCTTCGTCACACGCGCATAGCCGTGGGCGATGCCGAGGGCGATCTTCTCGTGCGTGCACTCGATGATCTCCGGCTTGTTGCCGCCGTAGTTGACGATGGAGTCGTGGAGGCCCCGGTATGAAGCACCGGGGTTGAGCGGCAGGTACTTGATGCCGTAGAGATTCAGCATGTCCACGATGACGTCGGAGCCGTACTTGTCGTATGGCATTGGCTTCTCCCTTCCAGAATGATGTGCGCCGGGGCGGATTATGCCACGTCCGCCCGCGGGATGGGCGCGCTATACTCGCGCCCATCCCCGGCCCCCATCGCTGACTCGGAGGTCCCCATGGCGGCGACCGCGTCCCTCGCCCGCTACCTCGTGAGCGCCAAGCCCGGCGGCCTGCCCGGCTGGACGCTCCACGAGGCCAAGCGGACGCTCATCAACCTGCTCGGTGTCTCCCTCTCGGCCTCCGTCATGCCCGCGGCCCGCATCATGCTCGAGTGGGCCACGGCCGAGGGCGCCGCGCCGCGCGCGAGCGTCATCGGCTCGGGGCTGAGGACCTCGCCCGCCACCGCCGCGCTGCTGAACGGCTACCTGGCGCACCTCCAAGACTACGACGACAC
>JACZSI010000106.1 GCA_022574265.1 Chloroflexota bacterium
ACCACCGCGGCGACGAGGGAGTGGCTGACGCTGACCGGGAAGCCGAGCCGCGTCGCCAGGAAAACCCAGATCACCGAGGCGCCGATGGCGGACATGACCGCGAGCTGCGTCATGTCCGACGGGTCGATGATCCCCTTGCCGATGGTCTTGGCGACCAGCGAGCCGAGCAGCAGACCAGCCACGGCGCCCACCGCGTTCAGCAGGCCGCCCATGATCACCGCGGTCATCGGCCGTAGCGCACGCGTCGAGATGACGGTCGCGACCGCGTTGGCGGCGTCGTTCATACCGTTCGCGTACGCGTAGGCGAGCGCGAGCACGATGCTCGCTGCAAGGATCACTGGGGACGCCCAGCTCAGGCATGCTTCAGGACGATGGCCTCGATGACGTTCGCGGCATCCTCGGCGCGGTCGGTCGCCGATTCGAGGAGCCCATAGATCTCACGCCACTTGATGATCTCGATCGGGTCCTTCTCGTTGGCGAACAGCTCGCCGACCGCCTTCGACGTCACCTGGTCGGCTTCGTTCTCCAGCCGGTTGAGCTCGATCGTCAGCGGCAGCAGGTCGCGGAGCTTCCCGCCCCGGGCGTGCAGCATGCCGCCCGCCTGTTCCAGCACCTGCCCCGTCTGCTCCACGATGCGCGCCAGCTCGATGGCACGCTCGCGCGGCGCCTCGATGCCGTACTCGATCATCGTGCGCGCCGTCTCCTCGACCATGTCGACCACGTCGTCCAGCCGCTCCCCGAGCTCCGCGATGTCCTCGCGGTCGAACGGCGTCACGAACGTCGTGTGCAGGTTCGTCATGATCTGGTGGATGAGGTGGTCGCCCACCTCTTCGAGCCGCTTGATCTCGGCCGCCTTCGCCGGGGCGTCCTCGTAGTGCTCCATGAAGTCGAGGAGCGCCGTCGTCGTCTCGTGCAGATTCGAGGTGCTGCTGCGGAGCAGCCCGAAGAAGTGGTCCTCCCGCGGCTTCATGAACTGCGGTATGAAGTTCGAGATGTGCATGTTTACCTCTCGATCCTACCCATCGGCTGGGCGCGGTCCGGTCGCCTGTCGCCCTGTCTCCGGCGCAAAAAAAACCTCTCCCACAGCGGGAGAGCAGTTCGTCTGGGAGTCGGTGCTACGGCGTGCATCGGCACGGCTCAGAGTACACGGGAGACGGACGGCCGTCTACCCGTACGGTGCGCTTGCGGGGCGCGTATCATCGCCGCGTCCCGTGCTCCGAGCATCATCTGAGGGTGCAGACTTCGCCATGAACGCCACGCCCGCCGACCCCCCCCGCTCACGCGCAGCCCGATACCTGCCGTTGTTGGCGATGGCCGTGTTCTCGGTGCTCGTTGCCGTGGCCCTGCTGCTGGCCCAGGACCTGCTCGAGGGGCTGGGGGATTGGGGCTACGCCGGCGCCTTCGTCGCGATGCTCGTCAACAACGCGACCATCATCCTGCCGGCGGCCGGTCAGCTCATCGTCGCCGGGCTATCGGCCAGCCTGAACCCGGTGCTGCTGGGCGTCGTTGGCGGGATCGGTGGGACCATCGGCGAGCTGACCGGCTACGCGCTCGGCGTGACCGGCCGACGGGTCGTGTCGGCGGAGAACCTGGACCGCCGCCTGCGGCGCGTCCCAAGGCGGCTCTTCGGCCCTGCGCTATTCGTCTTCGCCGTGACGCCGCTTCCCTTCGACGTGGCTGGCATCGCGGCGGGTACGCTGCGCTACCCCATCTGGCCCTTCCTCCTCTGGGTTGGGGCCGGAAAGATACTCAACACCATCGCGATCGCCGTGGCGGCCCGCTTCACGATCGCCTGGCTCGAGCGCGTCTTCGGGCTCGGCGGTTAGCCTACCCTCGGCAGAGCCCGGCCTCGGGCCCTCGCTTGGCGCGGTGCTCGCGGATGAACTCCGCCAGCGCTTCGCGGTCGAATTGCGCGAGCGGGAGCACGAGTCCCCAGGCCGTCGCGGCCACCTCGAAGCTCATCTGCGCGAACGACCCGGCGACGATGCACGTCTGCCCGAGGTCCCGCACGAGCTGGTTCACGTCCCCTGCCAGGTCGGGGTCTCCCGGCTGGTACCAGATGACGACGGAGCCGTGCTCCATGTTGTGCACGACCGACTCGGCGATCAGCGGACGGCCCAGGAAGCCTTCGGGGCTCGCGTCCGTGTGCGAGCCCGAGGTCGGCGGTATCTCGGCGGGAACGTCGTCGATCGTGAGCGACGTGTCGTAGAAGTACGGAGGTCCGTGGCGGGCGGGCAGCTCCCGGACGGCGAAGCCGACCGTGGGCCCGGTGTCGCGCAGGAGCACGATGGCCGCGGCCACGACGACGACGGCGGCAAGCAGGCCGCCGATCACGTAGAGACGGCTGCGCCGCTCGCGTTTCCGGCGCCCCTCCAGGCGTGCCGTTCGCGCGGCCTGCGCGCGCTGCGACCCTTCGCGGCGGCGCTGTCGCTGGTCCATGCTCATGGGGCACATTCGCCTTCGTGACGGACTTTCGGGCGGCTACGCGGCGCCTTGGATCCGCTCCAGCAGCTCGCCGATGGTCAGCCAATAGTAGACGATGAAGGCGCCGGCGACGAGCAGCATCACGGCGCTGATCGTGCCGACGTACGGAAGCATCTTGCGAAGCTGGCCGACCAATGCCCCCTTGAACACGGCCATGCCGATGGTCAGCGCCAGGATCACCGTGCCCATGCCCAGCCCGTACAGCAGGAACTGGAGGACGGAGTCGAGGAAGGTGCCGGCCGTGAACGTCCCGCCGATCACCGCCAGGAAGATGGGCAGCGTGCAGGAAAGCGACGCCGTCCCGTAGCCGAGGCCGAACGTGAAGTAGCTGCGGATGCCGCTCCCACCCGTCCCGCCGAACCGCTCGGACAGTCGCATCGCGAGCGTCGAGTAAAGCTTCCCTCCGGAGAGCAGGTACGCCCCCGTCACCGCCAGCAGCACGCCGATGCCGAGGCCCACCCACGGGAAGAACTCCACCAGCCCCCGCGCCCCCAGACCGATGGGCACGCCGACGAGCGCGAACATAAGCACGAAGCCAGCCGTCATCGTCGAGCCGACCAGCACCGCGCGCTGCAACCGCGCCGCGGGCCCGCGCTCGGCTCCGCTCGCCTGGTCGTCGCCGAGGAACAGGCCGAGGTAGGCGGGCAGCATGGCGAAGCCGCACGGGTTCACCGCCGAGACCATCCCCGCGCTGAACGCGAAGCCCAGCGGGAAGAGGTCGGCCACCCTGGCCAAGAAGTTGCTCGAGTTGGCCGACGCCATCTCGACGCCGCCGGTCACGGTGCCGATCGCGGTGCCCGTGACGATAGCGCCGCCGACCGCGAAGCCGAGCGCGCCGACGAGCGCCACGACCGGCCACAGAACCGTCCAACGCGAGATCGCTGCCTGCTGCGTCACATCCATACGCTACCCCTGTCGTCCGGCTGGCGGGACTAGACCAATCGTTTCTTCAGCAGGACCGTGAACCCCACGAACAGCGCGGGCATCAGCACGGCCATGATATTCCAATGGACCACGCGGCCCAGCAGCGGGTTGACGACCACGCTCACGAGCATCGCGACCGCGACCAGCGCCAGTGCCAGCGCCGCGGCCCGCGCCCACGTGCGGTCGGGCTCGCGCGTCCCTGCTTTTCCATCGCGCATCGTGGCCTCCTCTAAGGTACTACGCTCGCCGCGGCCGTCCCGATGAGCTCGCGCACCCGGTTCTCCAGGTCGCGCTCGTTGATGAAGCCGGGGGCGGTGCCCACGAGGTTTCCGTTGCCGTCGAAGAAGTACGTCGCCGGCAGCCCGGTGATCTGGAACTGCGCGACCGGATTGCGGTTGATGGCGTATGCGGTGGGGTAGGTGATGCCAAGGTCGTCGAGCAGCCGCAGCGCGGACGTTCGCGAGCCGAGGTTCAAGAAAGGCCCGATGTCCACCCCGAGCATCAGTATGTCGTCCGCGTGGCGCTCGTACACGTTCTGGAAGCCCGGCATCTCCGCGCGGCAGGGCGGACAGCTGCCGCCCCAGAAGTTCAGCACGATCGGCTTGCCCGCCACGTGCGCCTTGACGTCGGCCATGCTTACGGTCGTGCCGCCCAACTGCTCGGCACCCTGGTACGCGGTCATCGAGAAGCTGCCGCCGCCGGCGCTGTCGCGGAGCGAGAAGCCGATCAGCGCGACGAGCGCCACGGCGAAGGCGCCTGCGATCCACGGCCCGCGCCGCGTCTTCTTGCGCCGCCGCTCCCGGAACGGCTGCCTGCCCTGACCCTGCCTGCCGCCACTGCCTGCGATAGCGCACCTCGCACCGAGCGCCGCCTCGTCGCGGCGCCTCGTGCAGTCAGATGCGGCGGATGCCCAGCCGGTGCGGAGCGGCTACCATGTGCCGCGGAACGACCGCCGCTCACGAGAAGGGCCGACGATGACGACCAGCGACGAGGACCGCGCCCAAGAGGCGTTCGAGGAGGGCAACCGCCTCTTCGAGGCGGGCGACTTCGCCGGCGCGCTGGCGGCCTATGACCGCGCGCTGGAGTCACGTCCCGACCACCCCGCCACGCTGGCCAACCGGGCCAGCGCACTGAACCAACTGGGCCGAAACGAGGAAGCGTTAGCGGACAACCATCACGCCCTGGAGTTGCACCCCGATGATCCTGCCCTGCACTACAACCTAGGCGTTACCTTAAGCAATTTGGGTCACGACGAGGAGGCGCTGGCGGTCTACGACCGGTCGCTGGCGCTGCGCCCAGACGACCCCGACACGCTCAGCAATCGCGGAGTCGCGTTGGAAAGAATGGGACGACACGACGAGGCGCTGACGGCCCACAACCACGCGCTGGGAATGCGCCCTGACGATTCTCGCTTCCACTACAACCGAGGAGTCACTTTGAGCAACTTGGGCCGCGACGAGGAGGCGCTCGCGGCCTATGACCGGGCGCTGGAACTGCATCCCGACGATCCCGTTACTCTCGGCAATCGAGGGGTCTTGCTGGTAGGAGTGGGTCGCGTCGGGGAGGCGCTGCGGTCCTTCGACCGCGCGTTAGAGTTGCGTCCCGACGACCCCGACGCGCTGAACAACCGCGGCAACGCCCTGTGCGCCCTGGGTCGCAACGAAGAGGCGTTGGCAGCCTATGGCCGTTCGCTGGAGTTGCGCCCCGACGACCCCGGGACGCTAGACAACCGCAGCAACGCCCTAAGCGGTCTGGGCCGCCATGAGGAGGCGCTGGCGGCCTTTGACCGGGCACTCAAGCTACGGCCCCACGATCCGGGTACGCTGAACAACCGTGGCGTGGCGCTGGCGGGCCTGGGGCGATACCGGCAGGCCATACGCAGCTACGAGAGGGCTATCCGTGCCTACGAAAAGTAGGGGTGCGCCCAGTGCTCTCCCGCACGCGAACAAGGGCAACGCGCTGTACCGGCTTGGATGGTTCCACGAGGCACACCTCCACGGGGCCGTCAAGTCGTTCCAGCGGGCTCTCGAACTCGACGAGGACAACCTGCCAGCGAGGAACGGACTCGGTGTGTGCCTGCTGGAGCTCGGCGACCATGCCGGAGCGGCCGTCGAGTTTCTGCGCGCGGTAGAGCAGGCGCCTAACGAGCCAGACTTCCGCTATAACTATGCCGTCGCGTGTGCGCGCCAGAAGCGCACGGACCGGGCGAAGACCGAGCTCGCGCAGCTCCTAGACAACCATGCCGGGTACGAGCCCGCTCGTCGCGCGCTGGACTTGCTCAACGCACCGCCCGCCCGTCCCGACCTTTGGCAAGCTTGGACGCAAGGCTCAGACCTGCGCCTCGCCCTCGGCATCGCGCTCCTCGGTGCCTTTGCTTTGCTCGTCGTGCTCCCCATCGTCTATCTGGCGGTCCCGTCCATCGACGGCCCCGCACTGCCCTGGCAGTACTACGTCGCCGCTCTAGTCGTTGTGGCGGCTGCGCTCGTCCTGCCTGCTGTCCGGCGGTTGGGGATCTTCGGAGTGGAACTGGAACTCGGGCCGCCGGAGCTTGGGTCGGCGGAAGCGCAGTTGCAGCCGGTCTTCCGGCAGTAGCCTGGTCTGGAGCGGCAATCACGGCTCGGCCCCTTTACGGGTCAAGGGCTGTGCCCTTGCCACCCCATCGCCGCGCCGTCGGCGACCCGCACCCGCCACCGCTGCGGCAGCGTGCGGCCCAGCTTGCGCGACAGCTCGCGGTCGAGCTCCGCGACGACCTCGGCGCCGCCCGCGAGCCGCAGCACCAGCGTGCGCCGCA
>JACZSI010000107.1 GCA_022574265.1 Chloroflexota bacterium
CCGTGAGCAAGCCTGGGTCCGTCCTTCGAGAGCCTCAGGACGAATGGAACGGGAGCAGCGCTCAGCTAGCTGCCGGGGTTGAGGTAAAGCCTACACTCGTTTCCCGTTCGTGGTGAGGCACTCGAACCACGGACCACGGCCGTGAGCAAGCCTGGGTCCGTCCTTCGAGAGCCTCAGGACGAACGGAACGGGAGCAGCGCTCAGCTAGCTGCCGGGGTCGAGGTAAAGCCTACACTCGTTTCCCGTTCGTGGTGAGGCACTCGAACCACGGACCCACGGCCGTGAGCAAGCCTGGTCCGTCCTTCGAGAGCCTCAGGACGAACGGAACGGGAGCGGCGCTGAGCTAGCTGCCGGGGTCGGGCCAAAGCCTACACTCGTTTCCCGTTCGTGGTGAGGCACTCGAACCACGGACCCACGGCCGTGAGCAAGCCTGGGTCCGTCCTTCGAGAGCCTCAGGACGAATGGGAGGGGGCTACGCGGCCGGCTCCACCTCGGGGATGCGCTCGACCGGGAACTCCGCCGCCCACGCGTTCAGACCGCCGAGGAGCGCGGCCGCCTCGACCCCGGCTTGGCTGAGCTGCTGCGCCACACGGGCGCTGGTGCCCTCGTCCACTCAGGTGCAGTAGGCGACGACCGCGCGTCCCTGCGCGTTCCAGGCCGCCCACGTCAGCACCTCGTCGGGGTGCAGCCGGATGCCGCCCGCGATCCGCCTGCCGTCGGCCTCGTACTTCGACCGCGTGCGGACGTCGAGCACGAGCGGCGGGTCGTCGGAGCGCAGGCGCTCGTCCAGCTCGGCCGGCGTGATCCGCCGGGCCTCCTGCTCGTGGACGCCCAACAGCGCCGCCGCCGTGTCCTCGCGCTCCTCCACCAGCACCTCGCTCGCCACCTTGCGCCCGTACCACGCGCTCACCGGGGTCGCCGTCGAGCCGTGGAGCGCCACGGACGCCAGCACGACGACGCCGACGGTGGCGAGCAGCAGCTCGGCGCCCGGCAGGTCCGCCAGCACGACCAGCAGCGCGAGCAGCAGCGAGTTGAGGCCGCGCGGACCGAACCAGGCGATGAACGCGCGTGCCTCCCAGCTCATCCGCGCCCGCACGAGCACGAGCGAGAGCACCGACGGCCGGATGACGACGATGCAGAGGCCGGCGAGGATGAGCGGGGGGCCCAGCGCGCTCGTCACGATGATGGAGGAGAGCACCGCGCCGAAAAGCACGAACGCCACCAGCATGGCCATCTCCGCCGTGACCTCGCCGTACTCCAAGAAGCAGTCGCACAGCGCCTGGTTCAGCGCGACGACGGCGATGCCGGCCGCGAACGCACCCAGGAAACCGTCGCCTCCAGCGACCGTCGCCGCGGAGTACGCGGCGAGCACGAGCCCGAGGCCGTAGAGTGCCTGATACTCGCGCCGCACGCTCATGTGGCGGTCCACCTTGGCCATGAGCCACGCCCCGCCACCGCCGACGGCGAAGCCGATGGCCGGCCCCAGCACGAGCAGCTTCGCCAGGAACTCGGCCCACCCGGCCGGGCTGCTCGCCTCGGCCCGCGCCACCGCGATCAGGACCAGCACGATGGGCAGCACGACCATGTCGTTCGTCCCGGCCTCGAAGCGCAGCACTTGGCGCACCGACCGCGGGATGCGCGTGTCGCGCACGATCTCGCGCAGCACGACCGGATCGGTGGACGCGAGCGTGGCCCCGCCGATGAAGGCCATGGTCCAGCCCCATCCGAAGATGACCTGGATGGCCACGGCGCCGAGTCCGATGACGATGAGCGTGCCGGGGCCGAGGATGAGGAACGGGACGACCCACCGCTTGCCAAGCTCGCGCACCTCGAGCTTCACGGCGTCGAGGAACAGGACGAGCGCGAGGGTCAGCGTGGCGACGATCTCGAGGACCTCGTCGTGCGGGCCGACTTCGAGCACGCCGAGGAACCGCTCGCCGAGCAGGAAGCCCAGGCCCAGGAAGATGAGGGGGAAGGAGAGGGGCGAGCGCTCGACCATACCGGAGATGAGCGCCGTGACGACGAGCACCACCGCGACGAGTCCGAAGCCCAAGACGAAGTCAGGCACCTATCCGCTCCTCAACCAGAAAGCCTCCGGCTCTCCGGAGGCCACTCGCAACCCGGCGCCCGCCTGCCTACGCGCTCTTGGCGTCGAGCGTCCCGATCTCAACGACCTGGCCGCTCGAGGTCAGCAGCCGCGGGGGCGCGAGCCGCTTTTCGTCAGCAGCGTCGATGACGCACCGCCGCACGTGCTGGAGCGAGGGCAGCTCGAACATGACGTCGAGCAGCACCTCCTCGATGATCGTGCGGAGCGCTCGCGCGCCGGTCTTGCGCCCAAGCGCCTGCTCCGCGGCCGCATCGAGCGACGACGGCGTGAACGTGAGCTCGACGCCGTCGAGCGCGAACAGGTGCTGGAACTGCTTCACGACCGCGTTCTTGGGCTCGGTGAGCACCTGGATCATCGCGGGCTTGTCGAGCTCGTGCAGGCTGACGGACACCGAGAGCCGGCCGATCAGCTCGGGGATGAAACCGTACGCCAGCAGGTCCTCCGGCGCGACGTCGGTGCTGATCTCCTCGTCGTCGCTGTCGCCTGCATGGAAGCCGATGCGATGGTTGGACATCGTCCGCCGGGAGATGATCTCATCGATCCCCTCGAAGGCGCCGCCGCAGATGAACAGGATGTTGTCCGTCTTGATCTGGAGGAACTCCTGCTGTGGGTGCTTGCGTCCGCCCTGGGGCGGGACGTTGGCGACGCATCCCTCGATGAGCTTGAGGAGTGCTTGCTGCACGCCCTCGCCGGAGACATCGCGCGTGATCGACGGATTGGCGCCCTTGCGCGCGAGCTTGTCGATCTCGTCGATGTAGATGATCCCCTGCTCGGCCCGCGAGACATCGAAGTCGGCGGCTTGGATCAGCCGCAGGAGGATGTTCTCGACGTCCTCGCCGACATACCCGGCCTCGGTCAGCGAGGTGGCGTCGACGATGGCGAACGGCACGTCGAGGATGCGGGCCATCGTCTGCGCGAGCAGCGTCTTGCCGGAGCCGGTCGGTCCGACGAGGAGGATGTTGCTCTTCTGGATCTCGACGTCCTGCGAGGCGGTGTTGGACCAGATGCGCTTGTAGTGGTTGTAGACGGCCACGCTCAGCACGCGCTTGGCGCGGTCTTGGCCGACGACGTACTCGTTCAGGCGCGCGTAGATCTCCTTGGGGGAGAGCCCGTGCGAGGGGGGCATCGGCTTGGCCGGGGACGCCGAGCTCTCTTCGGAGATGATCTGCTCACAGAGGTGGACGCACTCGTCGCAGATGAAGACGCGTCCCGGTCCGGCGATCAATCGCTTGACGTTCGCCTGCGCCTTCCCGCAGAAGGAGCAGACCTGATCGGCTCGCGTCGGCGTGGTGCCGGAGTTGGTGGGCATGGACCTACTTCACCGCTCGCCCAGGCTCGGAGCTCGTGAGCCCAGAGCTCACGACTTGCTCCCTTTGTTGGTGGACATCGGAGAGCTCCCGAGGATCTCGTCCACCAGACCGTACTCCTTCGCATCCTCGGCGGCGAGGTAGTAGTCGCGGTCGGTGTCGCGGGCGATCTTCTCGTAGGTCTGGCCGGTATGCGTGGCGAGGATGGTGCGGATCTTGTCCTGCATCCGGAGGATCTCCCGTGCCGCGATCTCGATGTCGGTCGCCTGTCCCTGCGCGCCGCCCATGGCCTGGTGCATGTGGATCGTCGAGTTCGGCAGCGCGAACCGCTTGCCCTTCGCCCCCGCGCACAGCAGCACCGTGCCCATGCTGGCGGCCATGCCCACGCAGATCGTGGACACGTCGCACTTGACGAGCTGCATCGTGTCGTAGATGCCGAGTCCCGACGTGATGACCCCGCCGGGGCTGTTGATGTAGAGGTTGATGTCCTTGTCGGAGTCCTCGCGCTCCAGGTAGAGGAGCTGCGCCACGATGAGGTTCGAGACCTGGTCGTTGATCGGCGTGCCTAGGTAGACGATCCGCTCCTTGAGCAGCATGGAGTAGATGTCGAAGGCGCGCTCGCCGCGGGCGCTCGTCTCGATCACCATCGGGATGATGTTCTCTGGCGGCCGGAACTCGCCGCTCGGCAACGTGCTGTGGATGGGCCACTCCTGCATCGGCTACCTCCCCTGGTTCACGCCCCGCTCTTGGCGGGGGTCTTCGTCTTCGGCTTGCGTGCCGCCGGGCGCTTGGCCGGAGCGCGCTTCGCCTTCGGCTTGCCGGCGCTACCGGCTTGGCCTGCGATGGCCGTCAGATGCGCGATCGCCTTGCGGTTGACGAGTGTCCGGCGCAGCGACTCGCGCCGCTCCTGCTCCGTGAAGAGCTTGCGCACCTCGTCGGCCCCGGCGCCGGAGCCCTCTGCCATCGACTCGATCTCCTCGTCGACCTCCGCGTCCGTCGCCTCGAATGCCTCCTGCCGTGCGACCTCGCGCAGCACGTGGGCGCGCTTCAGGCGCTCGGCGACCTTGGGCTTGGCCTGCTCGCGCACCTCCTCGGGCTTCATCGTCTGCCATTCCAGGTACTGCTGGTACGACTCGATGGTGAAGCGGCCCGACTTGATGTCCTGCTCCTGGTCCTCGAGGTAGTGCTCGATCTCGTGGTCGACGATCAGGTCCGACATCTCGATCGTGGCGGCCTCGGTGACCTTGAGGAGGGTCTCCTCCTGGTGCTTGGCGTCGGCGCTGCGCTGCTCGCGGGCGAGCAGGTCCGACTCGACGTGCTCGCGCAGGGCCTTCATCGAATCATAACCGTCCCCGACACCCTTGGCGAACTCATCGTCGAGTTTGGGGAGCTCTTTTCGCTTCACGGAGTGGACGGTCGCCTCGAACCGCGCCGTCTTGCCCGCCAGGTCTTCGTTCTCGAAGTCCTTGGGCACCTCGATCGTGAACGCGGTCTCCTTGCCCTGCGGCAGGCCGATCAGCGACTCGTCGAAGTCCGGCACGGGGAAGCGCCCGCCAACGTGCGGGATGTAGTCGACGGCCTCGCTGCGGACGATCTCCTTGCGCTCGCCGCCGTCGTCGACCCAGCCGACGACCGTCAGGCTCGCGAGGTCGTCCTCCCGCAAGGGGCCGTCCGCGGGCTCCCACACCGCGACGTCACGGCGCAGCTGCTCGAGCACGCCGTCGACCTGCTCCTTGCCGACCTTGACCGCGTCCTTCTTGACGCGCACGGACCGGTAGTCGCCGAGGTCGACGGTGGGCGTGAGCGGCACGGTGGCGGTGAAGCTCGGCGGATCGAGTCCCTCGATGGTGATCTGTGGGATGCCGCCGAGCTCCAGCTTCTCGTCCTCGACGGCCTTCGTCGTGGCCTCGTTGACCATGGAGTCGAGGGCCTCGTTGAGGAGGTAGTCGCGGCCGTAGAGCTGCTCGACGATGCGCCGCGGCGCCTTCCCTCTGCGGAATCCGGGGATGTTGAGGCGGCGCACGGCCTGGCGGTAGGCGCGCTCCAGATGGGGCTCGACGTCACTCGCGTCGAGCTCGACGGTGAGGAGCGCTTCGCGTGGGGGGCGTTGTTCGGAGGAGACTTTCACTCGTCCCTATCAGCCACCGTATCGGGCCTGGCCGCGTGCGGATGCGGCGCGTCCATCCTTTATAACACGGGGTCGTCTCTGCGCGGAAGGACTTGACAGCCGGGGCGGCCTGGGCGAGCGCTCGCGCCCGTTTGGAAAGGGCGCGGGGTTGCGATAGAGTTACGGGTGGCCCGTGACCAAGGAGGACCCGTGTTCGGTCTCGCCCGCCTGCTGCTGAGGTCCATCTGGCTCGCCGTCTTCGTCCTCGGCGTCCGTCGGGCGCTGGAGCTCGTCCAGCGTGGCGCCGAGGAGCTGATCGACCGCGTCGACGAGGGCGACGAAAGCGGCCTCGTGCGCACGCTCGCGCGGCTCCACGAAGCCCTGCACCGTAGCCACAGGCGCGGTGCCGATGGCACGGACGTCTTCGGCGAGATGTAGCCGGCGCCCCGGCCCGACGTTCCCACTCCCTCACGGTCCGTCCTTCTAGTCAGGGCGGACCCCCACCAGGAGCACCGTGCTGAAGTCCATCTCATGCGGCGACCTCCGGCCCGAGCACGACGGCCAGAGCGTCACGCTCGCGGGCTGGGTCCACCGCCGCCGCGACCACGGCGGCGTCGTCTTCATCGACCTGCGCGACCGCTCGGGGCTCGTCCAGGTCGTCTTCCACCCGGAGA
>JACZSI010000006.1 GCA_022574265.1 Chloroflexota bacterium
AACCCCCGGCACACGACGTGCTGGTGGAAGGGCGAGGCGTCGTACTACGACGTGACGGCGGACGGCGAAGCATCGGAGAGCGCGGGCTGGACGTACCACGAGCCGAGCGCGGCGGCCGAGCGGATCGGCGGCTACGTGGCGTTCTACGGCCACAAGGTGACGATCGAGGGCTAGCGCGGCCTGAGCCCTGGGTACGAAGAGAGGCGCTCCCCGTCTCAGGGGAGCGCCTCTTCGCATTTCGAGGAGACGGTGGCCTACGAGACGACGATGGTGGCGCCGACTTCCTCCAGCTTCTTCTTGACCTCTTCGGCGTCGTCCTTCGAGACGCCCTCGCGCACGGGTGTCGGCGCCGCCTCGACGAGGTCTTTGGCCTCGCGTAGGCCGAGGCTGGTGAGCTCACGCACGGCCTTGATGACGTTGATCTTGTTGGGGCCGAAGTCCTGGAGCGTCACGGTGAACTCGGTCTGCTCCTCGGCTGCGCCTGCGCCGTCACCGGCAGCCGGTGCGGCCGCAACCGCGACGGGGGCCGCGGCGCTCACGCCGAACTCCTCCTCCAGCGCCTTCACGAGCTCCGCCAGGTCCATGACCGAAAGGCTCTTGATCCCTTCCAGCAGCTCCTCTTTGGTGGCCATACGTTCCTCCTTGTAGGTTCGTCGATGGATCGTGTTGCTAGCTTGGCGCGAGCTGCTCGGCATGGCGCTGGAGCACGATGGCGAGGCCGCGTATGGGGCCGCTGAGCACGTGGACGAGCCCCGTGGCCGGGGCGTTGAGCTGCGCCAGCAGCCTGGCGAGCAGCTCTTGGCGGGACGGCAGCACGGCGATGGCGTTGATCTGCGCCGCGCTGAGCACCTCGCCGTCGATGATGCCGTTGCGGATGCGCAATCTGGAGCGCGTCTGCTTGACGTACTGGTCGACGGCCTTCGCGGCCGCCTCGGGCTCTCCGTAGCCGAAAACGAGCCCCGTCACGCCCTCCAGCAGCTCGCTGAAGCGCTCGACGCCGGCTTCCGTCGCGGCCCGGGCGGCGAGCCGGTTCTTGACGACGCGGTACTCGACCCCCGCCTCGCGCAGCTGTCGACGCAGCTCCGTGAGCTGGTTGACGCTGAGGCCCGAGAAGTCGGTCGCGATGGCGATGGTGGAGCGCTTGATGCGGTCGGCCAGATCGGCCACGGTCTCGCGCTTCGCATCGGTGGGCATACCCTTGAACCTCCCCAACAAAAGACCCGCCTCCGAAGACGCGGGTCGAGCATTCGTCCCGGTGGGACGAGGGGCGCTCACCTCGACGGGCCTTGCGCTTAGTCCTTCCCCATTCGCGGGAAGGAACCCGCTGTCTTCGGTGGCCTATGCGGTTGTCGCTTCGAGCTTGCCCTATTCGACCTTCAACGTCAAGGTGGAGGCCAGGTCCAGAGGGATACTCGGCCCCATCGTGGTGGTCAGATACGCCGTCTTCACGAACGGCCCCTTGATGCCCTCCGGCCGCAGCCGGTTCACGGTGTCGATCACGGCGGCCAGGTTCTCCACCAGCTGGTCGGCGTCGAAGCTCGCCTTGCCGACGGCCGAGTGGATGATGGCGGTGCGGTCCATGCGCAGCTCGACGCGGCCCTTTTTCGCCTCGCGCACGGCCTCGGCGATGTCGTTCGGCTGCACGACGGTGCCGGTGCGGGGGTTCGGCATGAGTCCGCGGCGGCCGAGGATGCGGCCGAGCTTGCCGATCTTGCCCATGAGGTCCGGCGTGGCGATGGTGACGTCGAAATCCAAGAAGCCGCCCTCGATGCGCTCGACCAGGTCGTCCGCGCCGACGATCTCGGCGCCGGCGTCGGTGGCCGCACGGACGGCCTCACCGGCCGCGAACACGGCGACGCGCACGTTCTTGCCAAGCCCATGTGGCAGCGTTGCGACGCCGCGGAGCTGCTGGTCGGCGTGGCGGGGGTCGGCGTTGGTCCGCAGGTGGATCTCGACGGTCTCGTCGAACTTCGCGCTGGCCGTCTTCTTGACGAGCTCGACCGCCTCGGCCGGCGTGTAGAAGCGCGCGTCCTCGAGCTCATCGACCGCGGCCCGGAAGCGCTTAGAGTGCTTCGCTGGCATCGGCTGGCTCCTTCTTCTGGTCGACGTCTTCGTTGACGTTGGGCTGCTCGACGACTTCGTCGACGATGCTCACGCCCATGCTCCGGGCGGTGCCTTCGATGATCCTCATCGCGGCCTCGACGGTGGCCGCGTTCAGGTCCTTCTGCTTGGTCGTGGCGATCTCTCTGAGGCTTGAGCGCGCGATGGTCCCGACGGGCTCGTGGCGGGCGCGGCCGCTGCCTTTGTCGATGCCGGCGGCCTTGCGGATGAGCTCCGGCGCCGGCGGCGTCTTGGTGATGAAGGTGAAGGAGTTGTCTTCGTAGACCGTGATCTCGGCGGGGATGATGGTGCCCGCTTGGTTCGAGGTCCGGGCGTTGTACTCCTTCACGAACGCCATGATGTTGATGCCGTGCTGGCCCAGTGCGGGGCCGACGGGCGGCGCCGGCGTCGCGGAGCCGGCGGGGAGCTGGAGTCGCAATGTTGTCCGGACGCGCTTCGCCATCTATGCCTTCTCTACCTGCAAGAAATCGAGCTCGACCGGGGTCTCACGCCCGAAGAAGGAGACGAGGACGCGGACCTTGCCTTTGTCCTCGTCCATGTGCTCGATCGAGCCCATGAACTCGGCGAACGGACCGCTGGTGATGCGCACCATCTGGCCGACGGTGAGGCCGACCTTGACGCGCGGCGTCGGCGAGACCATGCGGGCCATGATCGAGTCGACCTCTTTTTGCTCGAGCGGCACGGGCTTGGGCCGCCGCTCGCGCTCGTCCTCGGCGGAGACGAAGCCGGTGACGCCGGGCGTGTTGCGCACGACGTACCAGCTCTCGTCGTCCATCTCCATCTGGACGAGGATATAGCCGGGGAAGATCTTGCGCTGGACCGACTTGCGCTGACCGTCCTTGATCTCGATCTCCTCTTCGGTCGGCACGACGACCGAGAAGATCTTGTCCTTGACGTCCATCGAGTCGATCCGCATCTCGAGGTTCCGCTTGACGCGGTCCTCCTGGCCGGAATACGTGTGGACGATGTACCAGCTGGCGGTGGGATGAACGGTGATCTGCTCGGTCATCGCTCGGCTCAGCCGTCCACGCGCAAGATGAAACGGTTCACGAGGAAACTGAACAGCGGGTCCCACAGCAGGCCCAGGAACACGCCCATCGCGGCGGCGACGCCGAGGACGAGCATGGAGAGGCGGACCGCGTCCTCACGCGGGGGCCACGTCACCTTGGTGAGCTCGCCGTAGACCTCGCCGACGATGGCGAAGCGCCCGCGCCGGCGGACCTGGCCCTCATCCAGCATGGAGCGGACGGCGTTCCCGCCACCACGGGCAGACGCCATGGCTAGCGGACCTCTCGGTGGAGGCGGTGGACCCTGCACCGTGGGCAGAACTTGTTGAGCTCCAGCCGGCCGGTGTCGTTCCGCTTGTTCTTTTCCGTGTGGTAGTTGCGCTCGCGGCACTCAGTGCACGCAAGCTCGATCAATGTCCGGATGCCGCTTTTCTTGGCCACGGCTCGCTAGCCCACGCTCGTGAACACGCCGGAGCCGACGGTGCGGCCGCCCTCGCGGATCGCGAAGCGCAGCCCGGTCTCGATCGCCATGGGGCTGATGAGCTTGATGTGCATGTTGATGTTGTCGCCCGGCATGACCATCTCCACGCCCTCGGGCAGGATGATCTCGCCGGTGACGTCGCTCGTGCGGATGTAGAACTGCGGCTTGTAGCCAGGGAAGAAGGGCGTGTGGCGCCCTCCCTCATCCTTCGTCAGCACGTACACCTCGGCCTCGGCGTCGGTGAGCGGCTTCATGCTGCCGGGGACCGCGAGCACCTGTCCACGCTCGACGTCGTCGCGCTCGATGCCGCGCAGGAGCACGCCGATGGCGTCTCCTGGCTCGGCCTCGTCGAGCAGCTTGTGGAACATCTCCACGCCGGTGACGACGGTCTTGCGGGTCTCCCGGATGCCGACGATCTCGACCTCCTTCTGCACCTGGATGACGCCACGCTCCACCCGGCCGGTGACGACGGTGCCACGGCCCTTGATGGAGAACACGTCTTCCACCGGCATGAGGAAGGGCAGGTCGCGCGGCCGGTCCGGGATCGGGATGTACTCGTCCAGCACCTTCACCAGGTCCATGATCGCCTGGTTCTCGGGGGCATCGACGGGGCCGTCGGACTCGAGCGCCTTGAGCGCACTCAGGCGGATGATGGGCGTGTCGTCACCGGGGAAGTCGTACTTGTTGAGGAGGTCCCGGATCTCCATCTCGACGAGCTCGAGCAGCTCCTCGTCCTCCATCATGTCGACCTTGTTGAGCGCGACGACGATGCGCGGGACGTTGACCTGACGGGCGAGCAGGATGTGCTCCCGCGTCTGCGGCATGGGGCCGTCCGGTGCGCTGACGACCAAGATGGCGCCGTCCATCTGCGCGGCGCCGGTGATCATGTTCTTGATGTAGTCGGCGTGGCCCGGGCAGTCGACGTGGGCGTAGTGCCGGACCGCCGACTCGTATTCGACGTGGGCGATGTTGATGGTGACGCCGCGCGCCTTCTCCTCGGGCGCGCTATCGATGGAATCGAAATCGCGGAAGGCGCCGCCGACCGCCTTGGACAGCACCTTGGTGATGGCGGCGGTCAACGTGGTCTTGCCGTGGTCAACGTGGCCGATCGTGCCGACGTTGAGGTGGGGCTTGGTTCGCACGAACTTCTGCTTGGCCATGGATGTGTTCCTTCCTAAACTACCTACGCTTTGGGCCTAACTACTCGTTCCGCCGGGGTGCGCTTCTCTCGGCCCCCCCGCGCTGTCGCGCTCGATTCAGAGGTGCCCGAGTGGAGCCCACAATCGGATTTGAACCGATGACCTCGTTCTTACCAAGAACGTGCTCTACCGCCTGAGCTATGTGGGCAGGTGGCTCGGTCAAATGCGTCCCATCGGTGGTGGAGGGAGCAGGATTCGAACCTGCGTAGCCCATCGGGCGTCAGATTTACAGTCTGATGGATTTAGCCGCTCTCCCATCCCTCCGAAAGCCACCGGCAAGTGTAGCACAGGGCCCAGCCATCCCCTCGGCCGTCACCGGAGCCCGAGGGAGGAGTCGAACCCCCAACCTGCCGATTACAAATCGGCTGCGCTGCCGTTGCGCCACTCGGGCCCGTACGGCGTTCGCCCAACCAAAAAAGGACGGCCACCCGGCCGGCCCAACGCGTCAAGTATAGGCGAGCGCATCGAGGAGGGTCAAGCGCTGCCGGCGCCCGCGCGCGGTGTGGCGCGCGGGCGATCCACGCAGATCCGCAGGCACGAATCGTTATACTTTTCTCGAAATCCACCTAGAATCATGACCAATACCGGTTCATCGCGCCGGACGACGCCTCGGCGTGATGCTTGATCGCAGGTGACCTCGTGCGCCCCGCCATCGCTTTCGTCCTTCTCTTCGCCGCCCTCATCACGCTCTACCTGCTCCTCGCGGATAGGCTTGGCGGGCCAGCGACGTTCGCGCTCCAGCTCGGCATCGTGCTCATGGTCATCGGCGCAGCGCGCTGGCTGCGGCGCGCCAGAAGCCACGGCCGCTGGCGGCTCTTCGCCGACGACGATCCCGCGAGCCCGGAGCCCGAGACCGCTGAGGCGCGAGACGAGGACCGCCAGGTCCCCAGGGCTGGTTAGCGCACGGCTGCGCCGTGCACTGCGTGGGCGCACGGCGTGCGCCCGGTCGCCATCATTGGCAAGCGAAGGGCGCACGGCCGTGCGCCCCTACACCATCGATGGGCTGCCCGTGGGTCGTCGGCTACGCCCTTGTTAGAAATCGACGGTCAGCGTCGTGACCTGGCCCCGCGCCAGGTCGATCAGCCGCAGCGCGTGGTTGTTCGTATCCGCGACGTAGATGTGCTCCCCCGCGACGCTGAGCCCGCCCGGCTCGTAGAAGGCGGCCGTCTCGAGCGCGCCGTCTCTGAGCGCACGCTCTCCGCTGCCGGCGAGGGTCGCCACGGCCCGCGTGCCGGTGCCGAGGCGCTTGATCTTGGAGTTGTACGTGTCGGCGACGTAGATCATGCCGTCCTGGAAATCGACGCCGAGCGGGTGCTGGAGACGCGCAGACGCGCCGTCGCCGTCGACGTCGCCGAATTCGAAGAGACCAGCGCCAATGAGCGTCGAGACGTGGTGCGCCGTCGTGAGGTCCACCGAGCGGACCGAGCTCGTCTCCGAATCGACGAAGTAGAGCACGCCCTCGTCGTCGGCGGCGATGCCGCTCGGCTGCGCGAGTAGCGCGGTCTCGGGGGGGCCGTCGGCGATGTTCTCGGCGCCGGTGCCGACGGTGGCCTGCACGACGCGGCGGTCGAGGTCGAGCGTCCAGATCTGGTGGCTGCCCGCCATGGCGATGTACAGGCTGCGGCCAACAAGCGCCAGGTCCCAGGGCGACCGCAAATCGACCTCGAGGGCGTCGCCCCCCTCGACGTGGCCCTCCCCCTGCTTGCCCGTCCCCGCGATGGTCTCGACGGTGGCCGCCTCGAGGTCGATCACGCGGATCGCATGGTTCTCGGTGTCGGCCACGTAGAGCGCCTCGCCGAAGCGCACCATGCCCTGCGGATGGTTGAACCGCGCGCCTTCCAGCACGCCGTCGGCGAGGCCCGGCTCCCCGCTGCCGATCACGGTCTGGATCGTGCCGGCGAGGTCCGTCACGAGGACGCGGTGGTGTCCGGAGTCGGCGATGAAGAGCCGCTCGCCCTCGACGTCGGCGAGCACCTTCCCCGGGTAGCTGAGCAGCGAGGGCGCGGCTTCCTCCGGCTGGACGACGGCCGGGGACGGCTTGAGCACGCCTGCCGCGCGGAACTCCTTGAGCATCGTGTCGATCAAGGATGCGCCCCTCTCGTAGGTCAGCTCGCCCTCGATCTTGCCGATGACCTTGCCCTCGGGGTCGACGAACATCACCGTCGGCCATGCGCGCACGGCGTACGCGCGCCAGATGTCCAGACCGGCGTCGTTCACGACGGGGTGGCGCACGCCGTAGCGCATGATGGCTTGGCGGATGTTCTCGGTTGAGCGCTCCTCGTCGAACTTGGCCGAGTGCACGCCCACGACGGCGATCTGCTCCGGGTAGTCGCGCTCGAGCCGTCGCAGGACCGGGACGAGGTGCATGCAGTTGATGCAGCAGTACGTCCAGAAGTCCAAGATGAGCAGCTTCCCGGCGAAGTCCCGCACCGAGAGCGGCCGTGGCGTGTTCAGCCACTCGGCGCCGGCCGGAAAGTCGGGTGCGTTCGTCTTGCCCGCATACCTCGTCGCCAAGGGGACCTCCAGCGACGGATTGTAGCAGCGGCCCGCGGTCATCAGCCTGCCAACGGCGCGTTGACACGTCCCCGCAGGGATGGTCTACTGGCTTTGACTGGAGAGGTCCAGCAGCCTTCGAGCCACCGCGGCCCGGGGGCTGTTGTTTTTTGTGGCCGACACGTCCGCCGCCCATTCGCGAGGGACTGGTAGGGGCGTGATTTATCGCGCCCGGTGCCCTCCGGGAATCGTCCATTTCCGGGCTATGCAAGCGCGGATCGTCCGCCCGAGGGGCAGGGCGCGATGAATCGCGCCCCTACTGGTGAACGCCCCGCCCTCCTCGCTCCTTGATAGAATATCCCCATGCCCGACTACGAGCCCGTCATCGGCCTGGAAGTACACGCGCAGCTCCGCACCCGGAGCAAGATGTTCTGCTCCTGTCCCGCGGACTACCAGGCCGCTCCGCCCAACACGCGCGTCTGCCCCGTCTGCCTGGGCCTCCCCGGCACGCTGCCCGTCATCAACCGCGAGGCGATCCGCTCGATCGTCATGACCGGCCTCGCCCTGCACTGCGAGATCGCCCAGGAGACCAAGTTCGACCGCAAGAACTACGCCTACCCCGACCTGATGAAGGGGTATCAGATCTCGCAGTACGACCTGCCCATCTGCCACGACGGCTACCTTGAGATCGAGGTCAACGGCGAGCGCAGGCGCATCGGCATCGAGCGCGTGCACATGGAGGAGGACGTCGCCAAGCTCTTCCACCGCGTGGACCCGGCGACCGGCGAGGGGTACAGCCTGGTCGACGTGAACCGCTCCGGCGTCCCGCTCATGGAGATGGTGGGCCGGCCGGACCTGCGCTCGGCCGAGGAGGCGCGCGCATACCTGGTCGCCTACCGCTCGATCCTCCAATACCTCGGCGTCGCCACCGGCAGCATGGAGGAGGGGTCGTTCCGCTGCGACGCGAACGTGAGCCTGCGCCTCCGGGGCGAGAGCGCCCTCGGCACGAAGGTCGAGGTCAAGAACATGAACAGCTTCCGCGCGGTCTACCGCGCGATCGAATTCGAGATCGAGCGGCAGTCCGAGATGCTCGACAAGGGCGAGCGTATCTCCATGGAGACGCGCGGCTGGGTGGAGGAGAAGGGCATCACCGTCTCGCTCCGCAGCAAGGAGGAGGCGAACGACTACCGCTACTTCCCCGAGCCGGACCTGCCGCCGCTGCACGTCGAGCCGGCCTGGGTCGCCGAGCTCGAGGAGCTGCTGCCGGAGCTGCCGGAGGCCCGGAGGGCCCGGTTCATGGCGGCCGAGGACGCGAACGGCTACGGCCTCTCCGAATACGACGCTTCCGGGCTGACGGACTCCCCGGCGTTGGCGGACTACTTCGAGGAGGCGGTGGGCGCGGTCCGGGAAGGCCACGGTGGGGACGAGGCTCCCAAGCGCGTCGCCAACTGGATGCTGTCCGAGCTCGCGTCGCACCTCAACGCGGCGAACGCCGGCATCGACGACTCTCCGGTGCGCCCCTCGGACCTCGCCGGGCTGCTCGCGCTGCTGGAGAGCGGCACGCTGGGCACCACGCAGGCCAAGGCGGCGCTGGAGGCGATGTACGAGAGCGGCAAGCCGGCGGCGCAGGTCGTCGAGGAGCTGGGGCTCGCGCAGGTCACCGACAGCGGCGAGATCGCGGGCGCCGTCGCGCAGGCCATCGCCGAGAACCCGAGCGCCGTGGCGGACTTCCTCGGCGGCAAGGAGACGGCCGCCAAGTTCCTGGTGGGCCAGGTGATGAAGGCGACGCGCGGCAAGGCGAACCCCGGCATCGTCGCCGGGCTCGTGGCCGAGCAGCTCGGCGCGCTGAAGCAGTAGCGGGGCGCGATACCGGGTTGGGCCCGGGGGCCCGTCGAGGTAAGCTAGAGACATGCAGACCTCCATCAGCTTCGCCGTCATCCTCGTCGTATCGCTGCTGGTCATCAGCATCCTGCTCCAGGTGCGCGGCGCGGGCGGCGGCCTCTTCGGCGGCGGCGCGGCCCAGTACCGGACCCGGCGCGGCGTCGAGCGGACGCTGTTCCAGATCACGATCGGCCTCGGCGTCGTGTTCGTGGCACTCGCGCTCGCCAACATGTTCGTCAGCTAGCCGGCCCTTCCATGGCCCGCCCCATCATCACGCTGACCACCGACTTCGGCCTGGCTGATGGCTTCGTCGGCGCCATGAAGGGCGTCATCCTGGGCATCAGCCCCGACGCGGCCATCGTCGATATCACGCACGAGGTCCCGCCGCAGGACGTCCGTGCCGGCGCGTACGCGCTCGACGCCGCGTGGGACGCCTTCCCGCCCGGCACCGTGCACGTCGCCGTCGTGGACCCCGGCGTCGGCACGGACCGCCTCCCGATCGCCGCGTGCGGCCCTGGCGCGACGTTCGTCGGCCCCGACAACGGCACGCTGTCGTACGTGCTGGCGCGGGCCGGGGCGCGGCCTGAAAGCGCACCGTTCGTGCCGGCGAGCGTCGCGCTGCCGGACGGCTGGACCGCGTACCACCTCACCGAGCGGGCGTACTGGCGCGAGCCGCTCAGCAGCACCTTCCATGGCCGCGACATCTTCGCGCCGGTCGCCGCGCACCTGAGCGCCGGGGTGGCACCGAGCGCGCTGGGCCCGCGGCTCACGCACGTGACGGCGTTCGCCGTGCCAGTCGCCGTCGAGGCGGACGGGCGCATCGAGGGCTGCGTGCAGCACGTCGACCGCTACGGGAACCTGGTCACGAACATCCCCGAGGCGCTGCTGTCGGCGGCGGGCGGCGGGCTCACGGTGGGCATCGGCGGACGCGAGATAGCGGGCCTCTCGGGCTCGTTCCAGGGCGAGGCGGCGCTGGTCGCGGTCATCGGCAGCGGCGGCTGGCTGGAGATAGCGGTGCCGAACGGGAGCGCGGCGCGGGAGCTTGGGGCCGGCATCGGGGATGGGGTGGTGGTGCGGCTGGCGCCGCGTTAGCTAGCTCGGGCTGCCCAGCTTCCACGTCGTGCCCTCCGCCGAGTCGGTCAGCGTCACGCCCAGGCCCTCGATCTCGCCGCGCACGGCGTCGGCTTCCGCGAACTGCTTCGCCGCGCGCAGCTCGCTCCGGCGGTCCACGAGCGCCTGCACGCGCGCGGCGAGCTCGTCGTCGACGGCGGCGGCGCGTCCCTCCAAGGTCAGGCCCAAGACCTCGCGCCCCAGCTCAAGGAGCGTCGAGCGAGCGGCGGCGACGTCGCGCCCGGCCTCCGCGTCGCGGTTGATGTCGCGGGCGAGGTCGAACAGCACGGCGAGGGCCTGGGGGGTGTTCAAGTCGTCGTCCATCGCGGCGATGAAGCGCTCGCGGTGCGCCGATGGGTCGAGGCGGCCGCTGGACACAGGCACGGCGGCCGGGGCGATGGCGGCTTGGCTCAGGCGCGCGGCGGCCCGCTCGGCGCCGGCCAGCGCCTCGTCGGAGTAGTAGCCGGGGCCGCGGTAGTGGGCGTTCAGCACGCTGACCCGGATCGCGTCGGACGAGTACTTCGCCAGCGCGTCGCGGATGGTCACGAGGTTGCCGAGCGACTTGCTCATCTTCTCCGCGTCGAGGTGCAGCAGCCCGTTGTGCACCCAGAAGCGGGCGAAGGGCTCCGCGCCGGAGAAGGCCTCGCTCTGCGCGATCTCGTTCTCGTGGTGCGGGAAGACGAGGTCCTGTCCGCCGCCGTGGATGTCGATCGTGTCGCCCAGGTAGCGCAGCGCCATGGCCGAGCACTCGATGTGCCAGCCGGGCCGGCCGGCGCCCCACGGGCTGTCCCACGACGGCTCGCCGGGCTTCGCCGCCTTCCAGAGCGCGAAGTCCATGGGGTACTCCTTCTCGACCCCCGGCTCGACGCGCGCTCCGGCACGCATGGCGTCGAGCGAGCGGTGGCTGAGCTTCCCATAGGCGGGCGAGTTGCGCACGCGGAAGTAGACGTCGCCGCTCGATGGGTAGGCGTACCCCTTCTCGATCAGCCCCGAGATCACTTCGAGGATCTTGGGTATCTCCTGGGTTGCCCGCGGATACACGTCGGCCTCAAGCACGTTGAGGGCCGCCATGTCCTCGAAGTACTCGGCGATGTGCTTTTCGGCCAGCTCCTCGACCGTCGTGGACTCGGCGGCGGCGCGGGCGATCAGCTTGTCCTCGATGTCCGTGAAGTTCTGGACGTAGCGGACGTCGTAGCCCTTGAACTCGAGGTAGCGGTGGAGGACGTCGAAGACGATGTAGCTCATCGCGTGACCGACGTGCGCGGAGGCATACGGCGTGATGCCGCAGACGTACATCCGGACCGTTCCGTCCGCGGGGACGAAGTCGCGCTTCTCGCCGGTCAGCGTGTCGGAAAGCTTCATGGGCCCGTCGCCGAAGTGCCAGCAGCCGAAGTGATCGAGGCGACGGCGATGGCGGCGATCCCCTCGCCGGAGCCGGAAAAACCCATGCCGTCCTCGGATGTGGCCTTGATGCTGACGCGGCCGGGGTCCGTGCCGAGGGCCGTCGCGATAGCGCTCCGCATGGCCGTTACGTGCTCCGCGAGGTGCGGGCGCTCGGCGACGATTGTAGCATCGACGTTCTCGATGAGCCATCCGGCATCGCGCAGGAGCGAGGCGGTGCGCTCCAGCAGCACGATGCTCGATATGCCCTCCGGCACCGCCGGATCGCCGCCGGGGAACCGCGTGCCGATGTCGCCGAGCGCGGCCGCGCCGAGCAGCGCGTCGATGATGGCGTGCGTCGCCACGTCGCCGTCGCTGTGGCCCGAGAGGCCGCGGTCGAACGGGACCTCCACGCCGGCGAGCACGAGGCGCCCGCCGTCCTCGAACGGGTGCGCGTCGTAGCCGATGCCGAAGCGCGCGCTCATGCCCCGGCCCGCTCCCGCGCGGCCGCGAGCAGCGCTTCCGCCACCGCCAGGTCCGAGCGCGTCGTGACCTTCACGTTCGCGGGGTCGCCGGCGAAGACGCGGACCTCGACGCCGAGGCGCTCGACCATGGCCGCATCGTCCGTCACGTCGTCCGCCACCTCGCGGTGCGCGCGCTCCAGCAGGTCGCGCCGGAAGACCTGCGGCGTCTGCGCGATGACGAGCGCGCCGCGGTCAAGCGTCTCGAGCACGCGGCCGTCGGCGGCGACGCGCTTGATGGTCTCGGCGGCAGGGAGGCCGGGGACCGCGGCGCCGGTCGGCACCGCCGCGGCCAGGCCGTCGGCGATCAGCGCGCCGGCCACCAGCGGGCGGGCGCCATCGTGCACGACGACCCAGTCGCAGGCCGGGAGCGCCGCGAGGCCGAGGCGCACCGTGTCCTGCCGGCGCTCGCCCCCGGCGAAGACCCCGGCGAGCTTCGTCCAGCCGCGCTCGGCGGCGAGCTCGCGCACGGCCTTGACGTTCCGCTCCGCGACCATCAGCACGACGCTGCCGACGTGTGGGCTGCGCTCGAAGGCTGCGACGGTGCGCGCGATCAGCGGCTCGCCGCCGAGCGGGGCGAGCGTCTTGTCGACGCCGCCCATGCGCGAGCTCGCGCCCGCCGCCACGATGATGGCGCCGACGCGGCTGGGATCCGGGAGGCTGCTTCCGGTGGCCATGGCGTCCGCGAGGATAGCACGCGGCTGGTGGCGACCCGTGCGGTGAGCCTGGTCAGGTACGAGCGTACGCTTGCCCAGGACGACCCGCTTCTTTGTGCAAGCCCTCTCTCATCCTTCGACAGGCTCAGGACGAGCGGTTGAGGACCGGCCCATCCCGTTCGTGCCGAGGCTCTCGAAGTACGAACGAACGCCTGCCCGCAGACCACCGTCCTCTTAGGCACACGCGCTCTCGCCCTTCGAGGGCCTCAGGACGAGCGGTTGAGGACCGCTCCCTCCCGTTCGTGCTGAGGCTCTCGAAGTACGAACGAACGTCTGCCGAGGCCGGCCGCCTCGTGTACAAACCGCTCTTCTCCTTGATCAGGCTCAGGCAGATAGTGGAGAACCAGCGCTCGGCCTACCGCCACCAGTGCGTCGAGCGCTGTCCGCCCGCCGCCTCGGCGAGCGCGGCGTGCTGCTCGTCGCTCAGGCGCCAGCCGGAGGCGGCGCAGTTCTCGTCGACGCGCTCGACGCGGTTCGTCTGCGGGATCGTGACGACCGCGGGGGAGCGCAGCACCCAGTTCAGGATGACCTGGGCGGCCGTCTTGCCGGTCTCGGCCGTCACTCGGTCCATGACTTCGCGGAGTGCGGGCCTGGCCTTCATCTCGTCCGCGAACCCACCATGCTCCAGCGAGCTGTACGCGAGGACGGTGACGCCGTGCTCCTCGCAGTAGGGGATCACCGATTCGGCGAACTCGCGGTCGAACAGGCTGTACTTGATCTGGTTCTCGACGACGCTTCCGGAGCCGAGCGCATCGTCGGCCTCGCGGAGCTCCTCGACCGTGAAGTTGCTGACGCCGACGAAGCGCACCTTGCCCGCGGCGACGAGCTCGTCCATCGCGCGCATCGTCTCGGCGATGGGGACGTTGGCGCTCGGCGCGTGCAGCTGGTAGAGGTCGATGTGGTCGGTGCCGAGCGCCTTCAGGCTGCGCTCGGCCGCCGCGAGCACGTCGTCGTAACTGAGGTGCTCGGGCGAGACCTTGGTGGCGATGAAGTAGTCGTCGCGGTTGCCCTGGACCGCGCGGCCGACCTGGGGCTCGGTGCCGTAGTTCTCCGCGGTGTCGATCAGGAAGGAGCCGAGCTCGAGGGCGCGGTGCATGATGGCCGGGTCGCCCTGATAGTTCCACGCGCCCATGCCGATCTCGGGGATGTCCACGCCCGTGCGGCCGAGTGGCTTCGTGTCCATGGGCGCAAGTATACGGCGCTACACCCCCGCGGCCGCCTTGGTCTTGGCGGCGGCCTTGCGGGCGAAGGTGAGCTTGCCCTTCGCCACGTCCACGAGCACGGTGTCGTTCTCCGTGAGGTCGCCGGAGAGGATGCGCTTGGCGATCTCGTTCTCCACGTGGCGCTCCACCGCGCGGCGCAGCGGGCGGGCGCCGAAGACGGGGTCGTAGCCCTCCTCGACGAGCCACGCCTTGGCCGCGTCGCTCAGCTCGATGGATAGGCCCCGGTCCGACAGCCGCTCGCGCACCTTGTCCACCATGAGCTCGACGATCTGGGCGAGCTGCTCCTCGGTCAGTTGCTGGAAGACGATGAAGTCGTCCACGCGGTTCAGGAACTCGGGGCGGAAGGCCTTCTTCAGCGCGTCGAGCACGGTCTCGCGCTGGCGCTCCTGCTCCGAGGCCTTCTGCTTCGATGCCTGGAAGCCGATGGCGCTGCGGCTGAACTCCTCCGTGCCCAGGTTGGACGTCATGATGACGATGGTGTTGCGGAAGTCCACCTTGCGGCCGTGGCCGTCCGTCAGGTGCCCGTCGTCGAGGATCTGGAGCATCACGTTGAAGATGTCCGGGTGCGCCTTCTCGATCTCGTCGAAGAGCACCACGCGGTATGGGCGGCGGCGGACGGCCTCGGTCAGCTGGCCGGCCTCGTCGTAGCCGACGTAGCCCGGCGGTGCGCCGATGAGGCGGGAGACGGTGTGGCGCTCGCCGTACTCGGACATGTCGATGCGCACCATGTTCTCCTCGTCGTCGAAGAGGTACTCGGCGAGCGCCCTTGCGAGCTCGGTCTTGCCGACGCCGGTGGGGCCCAGGAACATGAAGCTGCCGATGGGGCGCTTCTCGTCCTTGAGCCCGGCGCGCGAGCGGCGGATGGCGTCGGCCACCGCGGTGACGGCTTCGTCCTGGCCGATCAGGCGCTCGTGCAGCCGGTCCTCCAGGTGGAGCAGCCGGTCTCCCTCGCCCTCCATGAGCTGCGCGGCGGGGATGCCGGTCCACCGTGCGATGAGCTCGGCGATGTCCTGCTCGCGGACGACTAGGTCGCCGTGGGTGTCGGCGCCCAGGAACGCGGCCCGCTCCTTCTCGAACGCCTCCTGGAGCTTGATGCGCTCCGAGCGTGCCTTGGCGGCGGCTTCGTAGTCGCTGCGCTGGGACGCCGACTCCTCCTCGTCCTCGAGGTGGCTGATGCGCTGCTGCTGCTCGGTGAGCCCGGCCGGCAGACTCTCCCGGTCGAGGCGCAGCTTCGAGGCGGCTTCGTCGATGAGGTCGACGGCCTTGTCCGGCAGGAGGCGGTCGGCGATGTAGCGGTCGGCGAGGCGCGCGGCCGCGATCAGCGCGCCGTCCTCGAACGACACCTTGTGGTGCGCCTCGTAGCGTGGCTTGAGGCCGCGCAGGATCTCGATGGCCTCGTCCACCGTCGGCTCCTCGAGCCAGATCGGCTGGAAGCGCCGCTCGAGCGCGGTGTCGCGCTCGATGTAGCGGCGGTACTCGTCGGGCGTGGTGGCGCCGATGACCTGGAGCTCGCCGCGGGAGAGGGCGGGCTTCATGATGTTGGCCGCGTCGATGCCGCCCTCGGCGGCTCCGGCGCCCACCATCGTGTGCAGCTCGTCGATGAACAGGATGACCTCGCGCTGGGCCTCCTTCATCTCGTCGATGACCGACTTGAGGCGCTCCTCGAACTCGCCGCGGAACTTGGAGCCGGCGACGAGCCCCGCCATGTCGAGCGCGAGCACGCGCTTGCCGCGCAGGGACTGCGGGACGTCCTCGGCGACGATGCGCTGCGCGAGGCCCTCGGCGATGGCCGTCTTGCCGACGCCCGCGCCGCCGATGATGACGGGGTTGTTCTTGGTCCGCCGCGTCAGCGTCTGCATCACGCGCCGGATCTCCATCGTGCGGCCGATGACCGGGTCGAGCTTGCCCTGGCGCGCGAGGTCCGTCAGGTCGATGGTGTAGCGCTCCAACGACTGATAGCGGCTCTCGGCGCGCTGGTCGGTCACGCGGTGGCCGCCGCGGATCTCCTGGAGGGCCTGATAAACCTTCTCCTTGTCGACGCCGTAGCGCGCGAGCACCTGGGCGGAATCGCCCTGGACGTCGGAGAGCGCTGCGATGAAGAGGTGCTCGGTGCCGATGTAGTCGTCGTGCAGCCGCTCGGCCTCGCTCTTGGCGTCGTCGAGCATCGTGACGGCGCGGGGGGTTGGGTGGATCTGGGCGCCCTGCTGGGAGAGCTTGGGCGTGGCGGCAAGTGCGCGCTCGAGGTCCGCCCGGACGGCGCCCACGTCGACGCCGAGCTCGCCGAGGATCTGCACGGGGACGCTCTTCTCCGCCTGGAGCATGGCCAGCAGGATGTGCTCGACGTCCCACTGCGGGTGCCGGAATTTCCGCACCACGTCGTAGGACGCGCCGATGGCTTCCTGGGCCTGCTCCGTGAAGTCTTCCTGCTTGAACACCATCGTGGACCCTCCTGGTTACCCCTTGTTGAGCTGGGCCGTGAGCCGCTGGGCCTCCCGCTCGAGCTCGTCGATGTGGGCCTTCATCCGGATGATGACCTCGACGCCCGCCAGGTTGATGCCGAGGTCGTCGATGAGCGAGCGGATCCAGCGGCCCCGTTGCACGTCCTGCGGTGAGTACATGCGTATGTTCCCGCGCGAGCGCGCGGGTTCCATGAGCCCGGTCCGCTCGTACGCGCGCAGGGTCTGCGCGTGCACGCCGACCATCCGCGCCGCGACGCTGATGACGTAGCACGGCTCGTCCTCGGCAACCGCTTCGACGCGCAGCACGACGCCGATCGTCCTACGCGCTCTCGTCCGCTCCACCATCCGCATTCTTCTCCTGAACTATGCGTCCTTCCGCCGAGGAAGGACTCCGGGCTGAAGCGGCACGCGCTGCTTCGGCCCGCGGTGTGCCCCCAGGCGGATCCGCCGCCCTTCGGGCCGCTCCGCGATGCTTCGCTCTGCTCAGCATGACAGGTCGGGACGTCACCTTGAGCGGAGCGAAGGATCTCGTCCCTCCTGGCCTCCAACTACCTGCCGAGCTCCTGCAATCTCTCGAACAACCCGCGCTGCTCGTCGCTCAGGCCGGTGGGCAGCACGACCTTGACCGTCGCCAACAGGTCGCCGTGGCCACCACCCCTACCTTTCGGCATCCCTTTGCCCCGCAGCCGGAAGACGCGGCCGTTCTGGGTCTCCGGCGGCAGCTTGAGTGCCACCTTGGCGCCGGTGATGGTGGGCACCTCGACCTCGCCGCCGAGGACCGCGTCGGCGAGCGGCACGCTGACCTGGGTCAGCAGGTCGTTGCCCTTGCGCTCGAACCGCGGGTGGGGTGCGACGGTGACGCTCAGGTAGATGTCCAACGGCGCGCCGCTGGGCGTGGGAGCGCCGATGTGCACGCGGCTGCCGGAGGCCACGCCGGCCGGTATCGTGACCTCGAGGCGCCTGCCGGCCTCGCCCGAGATCGGGTCTGGCGCCGTCTGCACCATGCGCTTGGCGCCGGCGTACGCCTCCTCCAACGTGACGGTGATCGGCAGGTCCACCGGCTGGGCCGCGAAGCCACCGAAGCCGGTGCGGGTGCGCGTCCCGAACAGGTCGCCGAGGAGGTCGCCGAAGCCTCCGGCGCCGGACTCTTGCGTTTCACCGCGGCCCGGGCTCCGGCGCCGGGCGCGGCCGAACCACGTGGAGGGCGAGGCGCCACCGGCACCGGCGCGGACGAACTGGTCCGCGTGGCGCCAGTTCTCTCCGAAGCGGTCGTACTTCTTGCGGTTCTCGGCGTCGGCGAGCACCTGGTACGCTTCGTTGATCTCCTTGAAGCGGGACTCGGCGCGCTTGTCGCCGCGGTTGACGTCAGGGTGGTACTTGCGCGCGAGGCGGCGGTACGCGGAGCGCACCTCCTTCTCGGAGGCGTCGCGGGGGACGCCGAGGGTGTCGTAGTAGCTCTTGGCCATGTCCGCTCTTCGCCGGTCTTCCTTCCCCTTGCCGCCGTGCTGGCGCGCGCCGGGTTTCATATCCACATTGTACAAAGCTTGAGTGCCCTACTGTCAAGTTCGATGCATCCTGCCCGTGGTCCGTCGCACGCTCCGTCCGCGGAGGCGGCAACGAGGCCGTTGCCGCATTGACGGCCTTCGCGCTCAGCGTTACCATGGCCATTCGGCGCTGAGCGCCGGGAAGGGACCGCGGTGACCCACGTCACGTCGTTGCGCTGCAAGGAGTGCTCCCGGGAGTATCCGGTGGGCGCGTTCAACGTGTGCGAGTTCTGCTTCGGCCCCCTCGAGGTCCGCTACGACCTCGACGCCATCAAGGCGGCCGTCTCGCGCGAGAGCATCGCGGCGGGCCCGAACAGCCTCTGGCGCTACGCCGAGTTCCTGCCGGCCGACCACAACCCGGACGTGGACATCAACGCGGGCTTCACGCCGCTGATCCGCTCGAAGGGCCTCGCCGATAAGCTCGGGCTCGAAGAGCTATGGATCAAGAACGACAGCGTCAACCCGTCGTACTCCTTCAAGGACCGCGTCGTGGCCGTGGCGTCGGCGAAGGCGCTGGAGCTCGGCTTCGACACGCTCGCCTGCGCGTCGACCGGCAACCTGGCCTGCGCCGTCGCGGCCCACGCCGCGCGCGGGAACATGAAAGCCTACGTCTTCATCCCATCGGACCTGGAGGCGGGCAAGGTGCTCGGCGCCGCGATCTACGGCCCGACCATGATCGCGATCGACGGCACGTACGACGACGTGAACCGGCTGTGCAGCGAGCTGGCTGACACCTATCCGTGGGCGTTCGTGAACATCAACATCCGTCCCTTCTACGCGGACGGGTCCAAGACCCTGGGCTTCGAGGTGGCGGAGCAGCTGGGCTGGCGCGCGCCGGCCCACGTGGTCGCGCCGTCGGCGTCAGGCGCGATGTTCACGAAGATCTACCAGGGCTTCAACGAGTTCGCGTACACCGGCCTCATCGGCAAGGTCGAGACGAAGATGCACTGCGTGCAGGCACGCGGGTGCAGTCCGATCGCGACGGCGTACGAGGAGGGCCGGCTGATCATCCGGCCGGTGCGGGCGAACACCATCGCGAAGTCCCTCGGCATCGGCAACCCGGCCGACGGCTACTACGCGCTCAAGGTGATCGAGGCCTCCGGCGGCTCCGCGGTCATCGCGGAGGAGCACGAGGTCGCCGAGGGCATCAAGCTGCTCGCCGAGGCCGACGGCATCTTCACGGAGGGCGCGGGCGGCGTCGCGGTCGCCGGGCTCCGGCGGCTGGTGGCGCGCGGCACGATCAAGCCCGACGAGCCGACGGTGCTCTACATCACGGGCAACGGCCTCAAGACGACCGAGGTCGTCGCGGACGTCGTGCACCCCATCCACATCGAAGCGACGGTCGCGGCCTTCCAGGACGCCATCGGGGCGCGGGCGTGAGGGCGGCCATCGTGCAACGCGTACGGCTCACCTTTCTCGACCGCCTCATCAAAGAACCCGTGGTCTATCAGCTCGGGAAGAAGTTCGACATCGTGACGAACATCCGGCGCGCCGACATCCAGGAGGGCATCGGCTGGGTCATCCTCGAGCTCGAGGGCGACGACGCGGAGATCGACCGCGGACTGGAATGGGCGCGGACGGTCGGCGTGCGGGTCGACCCGGCGTTGGGCGACCTCGTCGAGCCGTAGCACCGCGAGCGCGCAGGTGCGCATCCCACATGTGGGGCGACCGGCCTCTGGAGGAAACGAACCGATGAGCGTGACCGTGCGTATCCCCGGGCCGCTGCGGAAGATCAGCAACGGCGCCGACAAGGTGGAAGTCGAGGGCTCCGACCTCGCTGCCCTCGTGGCCGCCCTCGAAGAGCAGTTCCCAGGCATGAAGGAGCGGCTGGTCGACGAGAACGGCGAGCTCCGCTACTTCGTGAACCTCTACCTCAACAACGAGGACATCCGCTTCCTCGACGGTCTGAAGACCCCGCTCAGCCCCGGCGACGAGGTGAGCATCGTCCCGGCCGTGGCCGGCGGCTGAGGACACGCGACCGGCCTTGAGGACCCCCCAGGACCAAGACCCCATCGACGAGGAGCTCGACGACCTCGGCGGGTTCGTCGACGATCCGGATACCTCGAACTTCCTCGAAGCGCGCTGGTGGCGGTGGGCCGGGATCGGCGTCGCGGTGCTCATCGCCTCCGCGCTCCTGCTGCCGCTCCTCATCCCCGTCTTCGCCGGCGGTGGCGCAACGTTCCCCGATCAGCCGTCCACGGCGAGCGCGGCGGTCCCGGACTTTTTGCTGCAAGCCGCCGACGGCACGACCGTCCGGCTCTCGGACGAGACGCGGCGGAACGACGCCGTCGTCCTGGTGTTCTACCGCGGCTACTTCTGAGGGATCTGCCGCTCACAGCTCGTGGAGCTGGAAGCCGCCTACGCCGACATCCGCGCCAGCGGCGCGCAGCTGCTGGCCATCAGCGTCGACTCGGTGGCGGACGCGCGGGCGATGGCCGAGCACGCCGGGGCCTCGTTCCCCGTGCTCTCCGACGCGGACCGCGTCGTCAGCACGGCCTACGGGCTGTTCGACCTGCTCTCCGACGGCGTTTCCGCGCCCGCGACGCTGATCATCGACCACGACGGCAACCTGGCGGCGAGCCACGTCGGGACGTCGATCTCCGACCGCGTCCCGGCCGAGACGATCGTGGAGTTCCTGCGCGAGCTGAGCGGGGCCGGCGTGGGGACGGCGAGCTAGCCAGGGCACAGCCCGCAAACCGACCGGGCCGCCCGACCCTCACCCTAACCCTCTCCCTGGCCAGGGAGAGGGGATGTTTTCACACCCCTGCACGCCGCCACCTGTGAGACGACGGATTCGCCCGTGTAGGGGCGCACGGCCGTGCGCCCTATCGGTACGCCAGCGGGATGAAGGGGCTCAGGATGACGTGGTCAGGGCGCACGCCGTGCGCCCCTACATCCGCTCGATACGAGCCTACTCGGCGAGCTCCCTGACGATGCGCTCGACGTCGGCTGAGGGCACGTCGCCGTGGACGGCGGCGCGGCCTGCTGCTTCGAGCAGCACCCAGCGTAGCGTGCCTGCGGCCATCTTCTTGTCGTGCGTCATCGCCTCCAGGACCGCCTCCGGCGCGACGCCGGCGTAGGAGGACGGCAGGCCGAAGCGCGTGAGCAGCGCCGCTTGGCGCTCCGCGAGCTCCGGCGGCGTGACGCCAGCGAGCACGCCGAGGCGCGCGGCGCCGCTCATGCCGATGGCGACGGCCTCGCCGTGGAGGTAGCGGTCGTAGCCGGCCGCGGCCTCCAGGCCGTGCCCGATGGTGTGGCCGTAGTTCAGCAGCATGCGGTGGCCGGAGGTCTCGCGCTCGTCCGCCGTCACGACCCGCGCCTTGACCGCGGCGTTGCGCGCGACGACCTCGGTCGTGAGCTCCGGGTCCAGCGCCAGCAGCGCCTCCGCGCTCGACTCGTACGTGTCGACGAGGCCCGCGTCGAGCGCGAGGCCGTGCTTGAGCGCCTCGGCCCAGCCCTCGGTGAGCGCCCGCGCGGGCAGCGTCGTGAGCGCCGAGACGTCGGTGAACACGAACGACGGGTGGTGGAACGCGCCGACGAGGTTCTTGGCCACGGGCAGGTCCACCGCGGTCTTGCCGCCGATGCTCGAATCGACCATCGCCGTGAGCGACGTCGGCACCTGCACGAGCGTGATGCCGCGCAGGAACGTGGCGGCCACGAAGCCGGCGAGGTCGCCGACGACGCCGCCGCCGACGGCGACGATGGCATCGGAGCGCTCCACGCGGCGCTCGGCGAGCCACTCGTAGATGGCCGTGGCCGTCGCGAGCGACTTCGACGCCTCGCCGGCCGGGACGGTGAACAGCCCCATCTCGATGCCGGCGCGGTGGAGGGACCGCTGAACGGCCCGCCCGTAGGGGTGGATGACGTTCGAGTCGCAGATGATGTAGGCCCGGCCGCCGAAGCCGGTCTCGGCCAGGCGCCGGCCCAGCTCCTGCTCGAGCCCGCCCCAGCCGACGAAGATCGGGTACGCGCCCGACTCGACGGTCACCGTCGCGGCCACGGCGGGGTCGCCGTCCCACGCGCGCGAGGCGCCGAACCGCGCCCAGGCGCGGACGACCTCGTGCGCCGCCTGCTCGACGGACAGCCCGTCGGTGGGCACGGTCCAGTGCGCGAGCGCATACGCCCACTGACGCTCGCGCTTCAG